>JBIISH010000085.1:0-6949 GCA_044341115.1 Candidatus Nanopelagicales bacterium | reverse complement strand
CCCACTCCAAAATCTGCCGGGTGTCGATCACCAAGGCCGCCGGATTCTTCTTCCATTCCTTCACCAATTCATCAAAATCGACGCGACAAATTTCATCGGCGGAATCACCAGCTTGGACCCACGTGTCTGGGCCACCCACTGCGTGCGCAGCCGGTCGATCGATACCGATACGAACAAGCTCTCGTTGGGCCGCTGCTACCTGCTCCGGTGTTGAGCCCAGCAACGTGACCGGGGTTCCCCACGGGATCATCCAGCCGAGGTAATTGACGAATGCGCCATCGAGATCAAAGTTAATGGAGCCAGGCACGTGGCCGGCGGCGAAGATCTCCCTCGAGCGCAGATCCACCAGCCACTCACCCTCTGCTACCCGGCGGCGCAGCTCGGCCGCATCGGCGAGTGCTGGCAAAGACAAGTCAATGGGAGCCGGTCCAGCAGCATTTGCCGGACCCATATGGGCGTAATAGGCAGGGAATACGTCGAGGCCAGCGAGCACCATCTCCACAAAATCGCCTTCGACCTGGGTGAGGGCCGGGTTAATGCCCTTTTCCTGACCGATGGAGGTTTGCACACCTTCGGTTTGAATCGATGAACAAAAGGAACCGAACCCGTGGGTTGGGAAGATCGCAGTGTCATCGGCAAGGCCATCGGCCAACTTGTGGGCTGAGTGCCACTGATCGTGCGCCTGCTTGACGGTGAGCTCTGGTGCGACCAGGTCAGGCCGGCCCACCGTTCCGTACAGAAGGGACCCACCGGTGAACACTGCGCCCGGGTGGTTATCGCGGCTCACTGCAAAGGAAATGTGATGCGGGGTATGGCCTGGGGTGTGCACCACGGCCACGTCAAGATCGCCCACTCGGAAGGTATCTCCATCGCCCACCGCAGTGACGTTGCTTTCGCCCAGGTAGGACAACTCGACGCCCGCTGGAACCATGTACTGGGCGCCGTGCGCCTTAGCGAACTGATACCCGCCGTTTACGTAGTCGTTGTGGATGTGCGTTTCGCCCACGTGGGTCACGATGAGTCCATGCTCGGCGATGAGCTGCTCCACCCGATCGGTGTCGCGCTGCGGATCGATCACGATTGCATGCAGGCCGTCGTGGGCGATGTAGCCGCGGTCACCCAAACCCGACGTTTCAACAACAAGAACGTGGGGGGCACTGGTAGCTGTGGTCATGAGACTTTCCCTTCGCATGGACTCGAACTATCTAATTAGCATACCCCCCGGGGTATCAACTGTCCAGTACGTATGAAAAGTGTCCTGAGCGTGAACTTCGCGTGACAACCAGCACACACGGCCTAATTTGTTTTGTGAAACTACAAACTTGCGACATAATCGTTATATGTCGGGGAGACCCCCTGACATTTACCACAAGAAGAAAAAGGAGAGACCCTCCATGAAACCGTTTGCACAACTATTCGCTTCCCTGTTTGACCGTCACGAGGATGCTCCGAACGCAGCATCCCGCCGGTCGATGTACCGCGAGTGGGATCGTCAGCGCCAATCAGCACTGACCCCCTCTGATCGCTCAGAAATCGACGCGATCTTCTCTCGCAGTCTGTAAAGACCTTTTGGGCCGCATCGGAACCCAAGGTGATCCTGACCGGAAACGGCCAGCCACCACGGGTATCTGGTGCGGCCCTAATTCATTTCTGAATGGTCACGTGATTACTGAGTGGTTCAGCTGAAGTCAACGCTCACCGGAGCGTGATCACTCCACCGCTCCGCATATGTAGCGGCCCGGCCAATCACCACCTGTTTGGCGCGGTTAGCCAACGCAGGAGTGGCCACCTGGTAATCGATTCGCCAACCTGCATCGTTATCGAACGCCTGCCCCCGCCACGACCACCACGTATACGGTCCGGGCCCCTCTCCCCCGAGGCGCCGGCCCAGATCCACCCAGTTCTTGGCAAACCACGCGGTCAGGTGTGTGCGTTCTTCCTCGAGGAAACCTGACTTACCCAGATTGCCTTTCCAATTCTTGATGTCGACTTCTTGGTGGGCGATATTCAAGTCGCCACACACCAACACATGAGAATCGTCACGCTTGGCTTTTCGAGACAGCGCCGCTAACCGCTTACCCATGGCATCAAGGAACACATATTTATCGACCTGCTTCTGCGTTCCAGCCTCACCTGAATGCACATACACCGAGACCACCGTGACCAGCCCAAATGGTGCCTCAAGGTCAACCTCGATCCATCGACCAAGGCCATCCATCCCATCCACTTTCACATGATCACGCTGCGCGACCGGTGCGTTGCGGCTCAACACTGCAACCCCTGCCCGGCCCAACTCAGGAGCAGGTGCGTGCGCCACATGCCAGGTGTCCAGGCCACTCTCTGCGAGCGCCTCATGAAGTTGATCGTGGGTGGCCCGCACCTCTTGTAAACAGATCACATCGGCGCCCGAATCACGCAGCCATGCGAGCCCTCCGCGGCGACCGGCCGCCCGCACGCCGTTCACATTGACCGTGATGACCTTCCAGGCCTTGGGCACGCGTCAAACTCCCCTGTTCCAGTCGGTTTCCGCTGCCACCCGCAGCGCTTGCGCAGCGATTGTCAAGGCTGGATTCTGCGCAGCACTCGATGGGAAGAACGACGAGTCCACGATGAAAAGATTGGGCACATCATGTGATCGGCACCACGGGTCAAGAACACTCTTCGCCGGATCAATTCCTGCTACCGCCGTGCCACACATGTGGCTGTTCATTGAGATGTCAAAGCGCTGTTCAAATACAGCGGCGTAACCAGCAGACTTGAGCATGCGGCGCGCAGTAGCAAGAAGTGCCTCGTGGCGTTCGTAGTTGGTGCGCTTCCATGTGATCACAATCCGGCCATCACGATTAACCGTCACGCGGTTAAGTGGTGAAGGCGTGTCTTCGGCCATCACCACCCATTCGACACTGCGTGCAGCCATAGTGTCGAGGATCTTCCTCGGCACTTTCGTGGCATGCGTTTTCATCATCGAGCCTTGCACTTTGCCAATGAGCTGGATAGTGCCACCTGGGTAGCCATCTCCAAGGTCGTTGTACCAATCATTAACGGCAACGGTTTTTTGGAAGACAACGTCGTTTATTCGGCGTGGATCTATCGCAGCAATGTGTGTGTTGTTGTGCACCATGTAATTGCGGCCCACCAAACCCGAACTGTTCGCGATGCCATCGGGTGCTTCCTCTGAGGCTGAACCCAATAGCAGAGCCACCGAGTTAACGGCTCCGCCGGAAAGTACAAAGGAACCACCGCGCACCTCGAGCGGCTCACCACCCCGCGTGCCGTGCAGTGCCACCACTCGACCCTGATCGAGCTCCACCCGCGTGATGTGCGCACCGGTGAGCAGGCGCACACTCCCTCCGGCCAATGCTGGGCCCAGCGCACAAGTCTCCGAGTCCGACTTGGCACCGAGCCGGCACGGGAATCCGTCGCAGGTTTGGCACCTGATGCAGGCGCCACCTGGCCCAAGGTCGATACCCATCGCAGTGCTGTTCGGGTGCACCCCAAAATCACGCAAGCGATCGATCGTGGCCGAGATGTACGGCTCATGGGCCAGCGCCGGATACGGGTACGGCCGACTCCGCCACGGTTCACTCGGATCCTCACCGGTCGTGCCATGCACTTTGTAAAGAGATTCCGCGTCGCAGTAATAGGGCTCAATATCTGCATAGGAGAACGGCCAGGCAGGAGAAATCGCTCCGGGATACACAGTCTCTAGGAAGTCACGCTCACGAAAGCGCGGAAGGCTAGCGCCGTACACCTTGCTGTTCCCGCCCACCACGTAATGCACACCCGGGCTGAACTCGCGGCCCTCATCATCAAGCCACGTCTCGGCCGGCTTGTAGCGACGCTGCGCAAAAACGGCCTCGGGCGACCAGTTCTCCGATTCGCGTGGCAGGTAATCACCGCGCTCAAGCACGAGTGTGTTGATTCCCCGCTGCCCGAGCCCCCAGGCAAGGGTTCCACCACCCATGCCGCTTCCGACGATTACGACGTCAGCCGATTCTTTTGCCACCTTGCCACCGTAGTGCCACGAGCGCTATCACCGCACGGGGCAATCACCATAAATATCGCAGGGCTCTAGGCTTCACCCGTGTCCAAGGTCCTCGCATCCCTCCCCGTCGGCGAACGCATCGGCATCGCATTTTCTGGAGGGCTTGATACCTCGGTAGCCGTTGCGTGGATGCGCGACAAGGGAGCAGTGCCTTGCACCTACACCGCCGACCTGGGCCAGTACGACGAACCAGAGATTGACACGGTGCCGAGCCGCGCTAATGCGTATGGCGCTGAGCTCTCGCGGCTCGTCGACTGCAAGTCTGCCCTCGTCGAAGAAGGTCTTGCCGCTCTTGCCTGCGGTGCCTTCCACATTCGTTCTGGCGGGCGTCAATACTTCAACACCACTCCCCTCGGCCGCGCAGTGACCGGCACGCTTTTGGTGCGCGCAATGCTCGACGACGACGTGTCCATCTGGGGAGATGGTTCAACCTTCAAAGGCAACGACATCGAGCGCTTCTACCGTTACGGACTGCTCGCCAACCCGAATCTGCGCATCTATAAGCCGTGGCTCGACGCCGACTTCGTTTCCGAACTCGGTGGCCGAAAGGAAATGAGTGAGTGGCTGCTCGCCCACGACCTGCCGTACCGAGACAGCGTCGAAAAGGCCTACTCAACAGATGCAAACATTTGGGGCGCCACCCATGAAGCCAAGCAACTTGAGCAGCTCGACGTTTCGATGGAAATCGTCGAACCCATCATGGGCGTTCGGTTCTGGGATCCCTCGGTGGTCATTGACACCGAAGATGTCACGGTTGCCTTTGTTCAGGGCCGGCCCACGGCCATCAACGGTGTGGTTTTCACCGATGCAGTTGCCCTGGTGAAAGAGGCAAACACCATCGGCGGTCGGCACGGACTTGGGATGGCAGATCAGATCGAGAACCGCATCATCGAGGCGAAAAGCCGCGGGATTTATGAAGCACCTGGCATGGCGTTGCTCTTCATTGCCTACGAACGCTTGATTTCAGCAATCCATAACGAGGACACCATCGCCAACTACCACGCCGAAGGCCGGCGCCTTGGTCGGTTGCTCTACGAAGGTCGCTGGCTTGATCCGCAAGCATTGATGCTCCGGGAGTCATTGCAGCGTTGGGTCGCATCGGCTGTGACCGGCGAGGTAACTATCCGCCTGCGGCGCGGAGATGACTACTCAATCATCAACACGGTTGGGGAGAACTTCAGCTACCACCCTGACAAGCTCTCTATGGAGCGCACCGAAGATGCTGCATTTGGCCCGGTGGATCGCATAGGTCAACTCACCATGCGCAACCTCGACATTGCCGACACCCGGGCCAAACTTGAGATGTATGCCCGTCAGGGCCAACTCGGTGCCGGTCACGTCGAACTTGTCGGGCGCCTCACCCCGGGCGGTGCGAAAGCGATCGCCGGATCCACCGATGATTCAGACGAAAAAATGCTTGATCGGGCTGCCATGGAGTCGGGCACCGATTAGGCAAAGCCGGACTTAACAGGCTCCCCAGAGGCCTTCGTCGTTTGATTTGGCAGAGCCCTCGAGCTCGCGCAGGACCGACGTCCAGGTGGTCGGCTCGTTTCCATACTGGTTCTCAAAGCCAAATCCTTGGGCAACCACCTCCGCACCATAAAGAACTTGGCCGCCATTTGCCGTGGGCAACCACACATGCGCGAGCACCCGGTCATAGCGATCAAATCGCCCTTGGGTGTCATCGAACTCGAGGGTGACATCCACACCGCTCAACACTGCTGTGGCGAAATCCGAGGATTCGGGACCGAAGCAGTCAATCGGTGCACCGGGTTTCACCGTTTCTGGGGTGTCGATTCCAATGATTCGAACGGAGACCAATTCACCGTCGACAACAGCTTTGAAGGTGTCGCCATCTACAACGCGCTCGACCCGAACGTTTTCCATAACCTCACCAGCAGGTGCGATCCCTAAATCTTCGGTGACCAGTCCCCCGGCGACAACACGGCCCGAGATCACCGGTGGATCCGTTGCGATCGATGCTTGGCTTGAATCAACTGATTCGGTTACCGTCGGTATTGCTTCGATCGAGGAGTCGGGCTCTGAGGCGCAACCAGCTAAGGTCGCGACTGCAAGCGCGCTAGAAATTACTAGACCAAGAATGCGCGAATGCACCACGATGCTCCCCCGATGCTTCATGGAACCCAGCCTAGGAGTCCGTCAACATGATCACCCATCGACTTGGCTTAGCCCGCGATGTGGGAGTGGGCGCAGCAGTCGGAACATTCTCGGGTGTCTTCGGAGTCGGTGGTGGTATCCAACTCACCCCCTACCTGGTTCTCGTTCGCAAGATGGCTCAGAAGAATGCCCAAGCCACCGCCTTGATCACCGTTGCGATGGGCGCAGCAGCCGGTGGCATCACATACGCCCTCGGTGACTCGGTGGCATGGCTGCCTGCGGCCTTCATTGTGATCGGTGGTCTGGCCGGTTCCCTCATTGGAAGTCACGTCGTTCAACGTATTTCCGATAAGAGACTGCAGATTTTCTTTGGCATTCTTCTCGTTATCGTTGCGATTCGTCTTGTGCTCGATTCAACTTCTGCAACAGAAAGTGTCGTTGACTTACCCACCATCACTCCACTGATTGCGCTCGCCTATCTAGGCAGCGGACTCGCAATGGGCATTTTGTCTGCGCTCTTTGGCATTGGTGGTGGAATCTTGATTATCCCCATCCTTGTTACCGGCTTTGGCTACGGCCAGCAGCTTGCTGCCGGTACCTCCCTTGCGGTCATGATGCCGATCGCACTGCTCGGTGCAATTCGTCTCACCAAACCTGGATTCACGAACTGGCGCACCGGGTCCATCTTTGGTGTTGCCTCTATTCCGGGCGCAGTACTTGGCTCCTACATCGCTCTATCGCTCCCCGGAGACATCCTTAGGTCTGGATTTGCCGTGGTGCTCGTCG
>JBIISH010000082.1:0-7034 GCA_044341115.1 Candidatus Nanopelagicales bacterium | reverse complement strand
TGCTGGTTGGTTCCGTGGGAACCCAGGTTGCCTCTCATGCGCAGTGCCCCACGGTGGTCCTTCGGGATGTGCCACGCAAGGCAGCCAATCAAGTGATCGTCGGCATCGACGGTTCGCCCCATTCCATGGCGGCGATCGCTTTCGCATTCGATGAGGCCAGCCGGCACGGCTGGGAATTGATTGCCATCCATGCCTGGGACGTTCCTGCTTATGACCTCATCATCACCCCGCAAGGTGCCGTGCCATTCCCGCTCGTCGACGTGGCTGATAGCGAGATTCGATTGGCCGCAGAGGTACTAGCCGGATTCAGTACCGACTACCCGGACGTGAAGGTGCAAGAACGCCTGGTGCGCGCTCCAGCAGTTCAAGCACTTCTTGAAGCATCAACTGATGCTGCGCTCATCGTGGTGGGAACTCGAGGTCATGGCGCAGCCGTGGGCGCAGTTCTCGGCTCTGTCAGCAACGGACTTTTGCATCGCGCCACTGTGCCTGTTGCAGTCGTGCCTTTAATTGATGAAGAAGATGACGTGGCATGAGCACTGTCGCCGACTTCATGTCGCGGCCAGCACTCACCGTTGAAGTCGGTGATTCACTGTGGGATGCCTGGCAATTGCTCTTCGTTTCGGGTCTTCGCCATTTGGTCGTCATTGACGCGAACGGTGCCTGCATCGGCGTGCTGAGCGACCGCAACATCCTCGCTGAAATTCCGACCACCCCGGAGCACCTTGGTTCTAAGCCGGTTCGCGACGTGATGACTCGAGTTCCCGTGGTTTTTGCCCAGCCGGGTGACGATCTACGAGTTACAGCGCACACGATGACCAATAACCACGCAGAAGCCCTTCCCGTAGTTGATGCCGATGATCGAATCGTGGGCATCGTTACCGAGACAGACATGGTGCGTTGGATCGGGATCTGACCCGCCACCCCCGCACGACTCGCGCCCCTTCTAGGGTGGCTTCATGGCTGCTCACGAACGTCTGGTCTGGATCGACCTTGAAATGACCGGTCTTGATCCCCTCAAGGACGAGATCGTCGAGATTGCCTGCATCGTTACTGAGTCTGACCTCACCGAGATTGATGAGGGCATCAGCATCGTGGTCAAACCAAACGATGCACCCCTTGCTGCCATGGATCCATTCGTTGTCGATATGCATACCACCTCGGGGCTGATCACCGAGATCCCCGACGGCACCACGTTGGCTGATGCAGAAGAGCGCGTACTCGCCTACATCACCGAGCGGGTCCCTGAAGCGCGCAAGGCTCCCTTGGCTGGATCGAGCGTGTATGTGGACCGCGGATTCCTGGCCCGCTACATGCCCAGCATCGATCAACACATGCATTACCGATTAATCGACGTATCGAGCCTTAAAGAACTGGCCCGCCGCTGGTACCCACGCATCTACTACTCAAGTCCAGATAAGACCGGCAACCACCGCGCCCTGGCAGATATCCGCGAGTCCATCGCAGAGCTTCGCTACTACCGCGATGCCATGCTGGTCCCCCAGCCCGGCCCAGATTCTGAGACCGCGAAAGCCATCGGTAACGGACATATCGTCGATCACGGTTAGGCCTGACGAAGATCCATTACCCGGTGCGCGATAGGCTTTGGCGTCCGCTTCGACGAGGGTAATTTGTTCGTCGAGGCAGCGATGGTGGGTGTAGCTCAGCTGGCAGAGCGCTGCGTTGTGGTCGCAGATGTCGCGGGTTCAAGTCCCGTCACTCACCCCATCTTGTGTGAAAGGAACAGCTGCTTCCCCGCTCCTGCGGGGGCAAATCGGGGGCAGCCGATGTTCCTCGCAGGCGTGCTAGCCGAGAGCTTCGGCGTCATGCCCGTGCTCCTGGGAATTTCCGGCCGCACTCGTAGTAGTTGGGACACGAGGGTCACCTTGGGGGGGACCCGACACCAACACTCGCACGCTTTTCCAGGATGCCCAACAATATGGGGCTAGCGCCATGCCATCAGGCTGGGTCAGTTGGACAGGGTCAGCACAACAACACTTTCGCCATCATCGGCCACCACAATCGGGATGCCCCAATCCTGTTGGTGGATGTGGCACGCAGCATGAGAGTCCGGCCCAGATACGTCATCACACGATGCGCCTTTACCAGCAACATGCAGCACACCTTCAGTGATGCCCGCGTTGATGACCACCGTGCGTTCCAGATCGGAACCACTTCCGGCACCTTCAATGAGTAGTTCGGGAGGTGTAGAGCCGACAACTAGATGGGTGGATGGTCCGTACCGATCATCGCGCTTCTCACCGGGCGGCGGCTCGAAAACAACTTCAATGCGTACCTCTCCGGGGGCAAGTCGTAGACCTGGGCGGATCGTACGCATCGACTCACCATGCACATGCGATCCAGCAGCGATGGGAACTCGCGTGATACGCCCAGCAGCAGACTCCACAACGAGAACTGCTGACTCTCCCGGTAACACCACAACATCACTGGGCTCTGCCAAATCACGAGCGATCGTGGAAACCTGACCAGTTGCTGGATCAAATCGGCGCAGCGCCGCGTTGTAGGCATCTGCGATAAGCACTGAGCCATCGGGAAGCAGTGCAGCACCCAGTGGATGCTGCAGGAGTGCTTCAGCCGCAGAACCATCCACGTGACCAAAGTCAAAGAGGCCCTTACCGATTCGCGAGGTGATTGAGGTAGGGGTCATGAGTCGAAGCGCCGAAGTCTCAGCATCAATCACCCACACGTCATCGCCATCAGCAATGAGTGCTGATGGTTGCGCGAACCAACTCTGCTCGAGTGATCCGTCGGTCATGCCCTCGTTGGTCGTGCCAGCGTGCACCTGCACTTCGCCACTGATCGGATCGAAGGCCCAGATGCGGTGATCCCCTGCCATCGCGATGAGCACCCGCTCCCCTGACCACTCAACATCCCACGGGGTCGAAAGTCGCACTTCAGTTGCGGTGCCTGCAATGGGATCACCCTGCATCCACTGCTCACCGGTGCCGGCGATTGTGGTTACCTGAAGATCAGCGAGGCGAAGGCCACGCAGTGCGTGGTTGCCTGTGTCGGCGATGACGACGTCGTAACCGACAATTTTGGCGACGGCTTCGGGCAACCTGACATGACCGTAGGGCTCACTGAATTGCGCATCCTGGCCTTGACCGTCAACAAACCCGCGCACAGCTGAACCAATGCGGGCCATCGAGTCATTCGGAGAGCTGGGCAGCGCAATAACGAGTGAGTGACGTCCGGTGTCACTGACCAGCAGCGCTTCGCGGGAAACAAGCGTGGCCTTGCCAGGCTGGACATATGAAGACGTTGCATCTTCGAGTGGCACAAAAACATCTGGACCGCGGCGCAATGTGCCATTGGCCTCACCGATCGCCACCAGTGCCTCAATTTTCGCTGTGATCGCGTGCCCGTGGCCTTCACCGGAGAAAGTTGACGCGACGTTTCCCTCGGTATCAAGTAGCACCAAGGTGGGCCAGGCTCGAACACCGTAGGCCTGCCAGGTGGACATATTCGGATCGTTGAGCACCGGATGGGTGATTCCGTGCCGTTGCATGGCCGCGGTCACAGAGTCCGGATTCTTCTCATGCTCAAACTTTGGGGAGTGCACACCGATCACCGTGAGAACGTCTGCGAACTCCTCTTCAATAGGACGCAGTTCAGCAAGAACGTGGTGGCAGTTCACGCAGCACAGGGTCCAGAAGTCGAGCAGCACGATCCGGCCGCGCAAGCTCTCAAGGTCTAGGCGAAGGCCGCCGGTGCCGAGCCAAGCGTCGCCAACGAGTGCCGGTGCGCTCATGAGAGGTCGCGTCGTGAACTGATCACGCCCGTGTTAAATCCGGCGAGATGCAAACCGCCATGGAATCGTGCGTGCTCAATCTTGATGCAGCGATTCATCACAACACTCATTCCAGCAGCCGTTGCTTGCTCGGCGATGGCTTCATCCTCAATACCCAACTGCAGCCACAAAGTCTTTGCGTGCGCAGCGCTCGCCTCTTGGAGTACCTCAGGCAGATCGGAAGGCTTGCGGAAAACGTCAACGATATCTGGGGATTCGGGAAGTGCGGCAAGGCTTGCATAGGCCTTGTGACCCAAGACTGTATCGGCCATCGGGTTCACGAAGTACACCGTTAAATCACTGCTGGCCAAGAGGTAAGTGCCGACAAAATAGCTCGCCCGCGCCGGGTTATCGGAGGCGCCAACAATCGCCACGCTTTTTGCCTGCTGCAGGATCTGCAATCGCTCCCGCGCGCCCGGTGCTTGCCACGTCATGACGCCGCTCCTGCCGCATTGAGTGCTTGGTCAATATCCCACCAGATGTCGTCGACATCCTCGAGGCCAACGCTGATCCGCACAAGATCTTCTGGAACTCCCGCGGCGAGTAACTGCGTTGGGCTGAGTTGTTGGTGCGTGGTGCTGGCCGGGTGAATGACCAACGTGCGGGCATCACCGATATTTGCCAAGTGGCTGAGCAGTTGCACGCCGTTGATGAATCCCTCGGCGGCTGCATAACCACCCTTGATCCCGAAGGAGAACACGGCGCCAGGACCAAGAGGTGCGTATTTCTCGGCGCGCGCATGGTCCTTATGCCCGGGCAGGCCCGCATAGGAAACCCATTCAATTCGGGGGTCGGCCTCGAGGCGCTCAGCGATGATCCGGGCATTTGCCACGTGCTCGGTCATCCGCTGCGCAAGTGTCTCAACACCTTGGAGCAACAAGAAGGCGCTATGCGGGGAAAGCGCCGGGCCGATATCGCGAAGTTGTTCCACCCGAACCTTGGTCAAGAAGCCGTACTCGCCAAAGTTGTCCCACCACTTGATTCCGCCGTAAGACTCCACCGGCTCAGTCATGGTGGGGAAACGGCCGTTGCCCCAATCGAAGGTGCCGGCGTCGACGATGATTCCGCCAAGTGTGGTGCCATGTCCGCCGAGAAATTTTGTCGCCGAGTGCAGCACGATGTCCGCCCCGTATTCGATCGGTCGGCAGAGAAATGGTGTGACGGTTGTGGCGTCAACAACAAGGGGCACACCAGCGGCATGAGCAACGTTCGCTAAACCTTCGATGTCGGCAACCTGGGATGAGGGATTCGAGACGACCTCGGCAAAAACCGCCTTGGTGTTGTCCTTAATTGCAGCCGCAAAATCAGCAGGGTCATCACTTGTCACGAAAGTCGTGTCGACGCCGAAACGGCGCATAGTGACGTCGAGTTGGGTGACTGTTCCGCCGTACAAAGCCGACGAGGCAACGATGTGATCACCAGCACCGGCGAGGGCTGCGAAAGTGCAGAACTCTGCTGCCTGTCCGCTGCTTGTGGCAACCGCACCCAATCCACCTTCAAGGGATGCGATGCGCTCCTCGAGCGCTGCCACTGTGGGGTTACCGATACGCGAGTAGATATTCCCGTACTTCTGCAATGCGAAAAGTGTCGCAGCATCTGCTGTGTCCTCAAATACGAAGCTTGTGGTCTGGTAGATCGGTACCGCACGAGCACCCGTGGCAGCATCAGGCTTTCCGCCGGCGTGCAGGGATCGCGTGCGAAATCCCCATTCCCGATCCGTCATGACTTCTCCTCGTGCAGAAAGTGGCCAATACCGAAACTCGTACTCGTACTCATACCCAACCTCATACCCAACGCAGCGTACGACGCTCGATGGTGGCCAAAATGTAGTCGGTGGTCTTACCGAGAATCGCTAGGCAAATTATGGCCAACAGCAAAATATCGGTGCGCAGCGTGTTTTGGCTGTCAATGAGCAGGAATCCAAGGCCTTTTGAACTTGCAATCAACTCGGCCGCCACCACAAAGAGCCAACTTTGAGCCAGCCCTAGGCGCAGTCCAGCAAAGATCGTTGGTGCCGCTGTAGGCAACAACACTCCCGTCACGAGCGAAACACCGGATAGGCCGTACGCGCGACCCACTTCAATGAGCTTGCGATCGGCGTGCATAAAGCCTGATGCAACAGTGGTGAAGACCGGGAAGAATGCGCCGATCGCAACCAGCGTTACCTTCGGGCCCTCGTAAATCCCCATCCACAGCACCAACAACGGAACCCAGGCAAGTGATGGAACAGCGCGGAAGGCCTGGATTGTTGGTGACAGGATCCGGCTTGCATTCCGCGAGAGCCCGACAATTGATCCGATCACGAGGCCAGCAGATGCACCGACCACAAACCCGACCAAGACACGTTGCAAGCTGATCGCCACATGGGACCAGAAGGTGCCGCGCTCGATCAGTTCTAACAACGCACTGAAGACTGCTGACGGAGTGGGCAGTTGGCTACTTGAGAATGCGCCGTTCGTGGCACCCCACTGCCAGAACCCCAAAAGAACGACGGGAACAACCATGCCCAGCAGGATCGCGCCGAGCCAACTCACCCGCACCCGAGGCGTGCTGGGTGCGGGGAGTTGATCGGATGGTCCTGCTGTGACCACTCGTTGTTCTGGTGCTTGGGTGCTCATGACGTTGCGCGCTCGGCAAAGCTGGTGTCATAGAGCGAATCGAGTGCGGCTTGGGCCTCTTCTTGCGAGCGCACCTGACCATCAGCCACCAAAACCGCAAGCGCCGCTTCAAGCACGCTCTGCTGGGCTGCACCTGGGACGATCGACACATCAACATTTGTGCGCTCGGTGAGCACCTTCTCGGCGATTGATTGTTCGAGGGAAGCTTCCGTGGCGAGCAGCGTGGCCGCCTCGGTCGGGTTTGCCTTGATCCACTCGCGAGCATCCTCGTAGCAGTTGAGCACCTGATCCACGATCTCAGGAGACTCCGTTAAGAAGTTCTCGCGGGCGTTGAGCACGCCGTAAGAGTTGAAGTCGATGTTGCGATAGATGAGTTTCGCGCCGTCCTTGACTTCGGTTGTGGCCATGATCGGATCCAGACCGGCCCACGCATCGACATCTCCGCGACCAAGGGCTGCTTGACCGTCTGCATGCTGCAGGTTGATGATCTCCACATCGGTCTCACTCAGGCCCGCCTCATTAAGGGACCGGAGCAAAAAGAAGTAGGGATCAGTTCCCTTGGTAGCGGCGATCTTCTTACCTTTGAGTTGGGCAACTTCAGTGAT
>JBIISH010000081.1:0-7045 GCA_044341115.1 Candidatus Nanopelagicales bacterium | reverse complement strand
ACGAGCACGACCATGAGGTGACATTCCGGATGGGTCTCGCTACTGGCATTTGCGATTGCCTGCAAGACCATCGTCTTGCCGGCCTTTGGCGGCGACACGATGAGGCCACGCTGGCCTTTACCGATGGGCGACACCATGTCGATGACACGCGTGACCAAGTTGCCCGACGTTGTCTCCAAGCGAAGCCGCTCTTGGGGGTACAACGGAACTAACTTGCTGAAGTCAGGACGATCCTTCGCCGATGCCAAGTCACCGCCGTTCACTGAGTCAATACGCACCAACGGGTTGAACTTTTCGCGACGCTCTCCCTCTCGCGCTGCCTTGACAGCACCGGTGAGTGCATCCCCCTTACGAAGACCGTACTTGCGCACCATCGACAAGGAGACATATACATCGTTTGGACCTGGCATGTAGCCGCCCGTGCGAACAAATGCGTAGTTCTCGAGCACATCGAGGATGCCCGCTACGGGCAGCAGTACGTCATCCTCATTGATCTCGGGCTCAGCCTCGTTGTAAGAGCTGCCGGTGCGAGGGCGGTCTCTGCGATCTCGGAACCGGTCACGTCCACGGCGACGGTTGTTGTTATTCCGGTTACGGCGATCATCATCAAAGTCGCCGCCGCTGTCGCGGTCATTGCCACGATCGGTGTTTCGATCGTTTCCGCGGTCTGCGTTCCGATCGGAGTTTCGGTCGTTTGTCCGCTCGCGCTGGCGATCGTTTCCGCGGTCATTGCGCTCACGCTCTGGACGCTCCCGGCGCGCGCGATTTTCCGCTGGGGCCTCGGCTGGCTTTTCCTCTGCCTCGACAGCAGTTTTGGTGGCCTTCGGTGCGCGCTCGGTGGAAGCAGTTGTTTCTGGGGCACCCTGGTCACGACGGGCACCGCGTCGGCCTGCGCCCACGGACTTCTGTCGGTCGGAGATGGCACCAATCAAATCGCCCTTACGCATACCGCTCGAGCCGCTGATACCCAGTTGCTGGGCCAGCTGGCGAAGTTCAGGGAGCAACATGCCGGACAGGGCATCACCGCGGCGCTGTGAAGCATCGGCGGTTGACGTTGTCGTTTCAGTCACGAATTCTTGTTCCTATCAGTGATTGCAACTCGAGAATGAGTCACATGAGGATTTCCTGCACCCGGATTTCCTTCGGGATATGAATACCCAGAGGGGTTAATTTCGGGTTCTGCGGGGAAGTCACGGCGGATGCGCCATGTTCTAACTCTCCTATGGTAGCACCGGTCTCTCTCAGACTTGCGCAGGCTGGCCTAACGAGGCTTCGCGGGCCCCTAACGCACTGACTGGAAGAGAAAGCACCGTCCAGCCCTCTGGAACCGCCGCGGCCATCTTTTCTCGGTTGAATTCCCCGAGAGCTATTACTGCAGGACCTGCGCCAGAGACACATGCCGCTATCCCCTGCCCTCGCAGCCTCTCCACCAATGCCACTGTTTCGGGGTACATCGATGCACGTGCACCCTGATGGAGTCGATCAGATGTGGCAGCGAGAAGTCTGCTCGGATCAGTGGTCATGGCGTGCAGCAGCAACGCTGCTCGCGCGATGTTGTGTACTGCATCGCTCATGGGGATTGATTCGGGGAGAGCATTACGTGCTTTTTTCGTAGCTAGCGGTGTGTCAGGAAATGTAACTACTGGATTTACCAACGGGTGAGGCGCACATCCCACAAAATCAGGTGTACCGCTTGCATCGACCCACGCAATGGTCACTCCCCCGTGCAGTGCCGCCGCCAAATTGTCCGGATGCGACTCCAATGCCAGGGCCGCATGCAACAGCTGCGCATCGGTGAGCCGCTGTGCAGGCTCTACCACCAGAGCCCTCGCCAACACCATCCCGCCGATGATTGCTGCAGCAGATGAGCCGAGTCCTCGACCGTGTGGAATGCGATTCACACACCTCAGGGTGAAGCCGTCCGGCCGAATTCCCATCGCGTCAAAGGCAAGATTCATGGATCGCACGACGAGATGACTTTCATCAAGGGGAACCGCATGGGCACACTCGCCAGTGACTTCTACGACGATGCCCGGCTCATCACTTACTCGCGCAAAAAGTTCGTCTTCTAAACCAAGGGCCATCCCAGCTGAATCAAAACCGGGACCGAGATTAGCACTCGATGCCGGTGTGAGGACCCGCACTTCATCGGTGCGAAATGCACCCACGTCAGCCGTCCAGCCCGAGCGCCCGCGCCGCCGCTTTCACGTCGACTCCCACAACAACAGGCTCGGGTGAATTCTCGAGTGCCCACTGCGGATCCTTGAGTCCGTTTCCGGTCAGCGTGGCGACAATGACCTGCCCCGAATCAAGTTTGCCCGCAGCGTGCAGTTTGATGAGGCCGGCAACACCAGCGGCACTGGCCGGTTCGCAAAAGAGTCCTTCACGCGCCGCGAGCAATCGATAGGCGGACAGGATTTCTTCATCGGTCACTTCGTCGATGAGGCCACCCGAATCATCTCGCGCCGCAATCGCCTGATCCCACGATGCCGGGTTGCCGATGCGAATTGCCGTTGCGATCGTCTCAGGGTTCCGAACCGGCTCACCGCGCACCAAAGGGGCTGACCCGGCCGCTTGGAAGCCCCACATGCGCGGGAGTGAATCGGCCTTGCCCACATTCTTGTATTCGTTGTATCCACGCCAGTACGCGGTGATGTTGCCGGCGTTCCCCACGGGCAGTGCGTGAATATCGGGCGCCCGACCGATCATGTCAATGACTTCAAAGCTTGCTGTCATCTGGCCATCAATGCGGACCGGGTTCACGCTGTTCACCAGAGCGACGGGGTAGTTATCGGAAAGCTCCCGCGCAACGGTGAGGCAGTCATCGAAATTACCGTCCACCTGAAGCAGCGTTGCACCATGAACAATCGCTTGGGCTAACTTGCCCATGGCGATTTTTCCCTGCGGTACGAGGACCGCGCTCGTCATACCAGCTTTGACCGCGTATGCAGACGCACTCGCTGATGTGTTCCCAGTCGATGCGCAGATGACAGCCCTAGCGCCCTCTTCAGCCGCTTTGGAGATCGCCATGGTCATGCCGCGATCTTTAAAGGAACCGGTGGGATTTGCGCCCTCAAACTTGAGCCAGAGTTCACAGCCCAGCATTTCGCTGAGCCAGCAGGCATAGACGAGCGGCGTGCCACCTTCGCGCAGTGACACCACAGGAGTGCGATCAGATACCGGCAAGAAAATCCGATACTCCTCGATGATGCCCCGCCACTGATGGGCACCTACTTCGTTGTTATGCACCTGGCTCACCTTCCACCCGCATAACTCCCAAGACCCGACGAACCGTATCCAATTTCGATAAAGCTTCAACCGTTTGTCGGAGCGCAAGGTCACTCGCTTTATGTGTCCGCACAATAAGACCGGCTTCATCGCCATGCCCATCCTGGCGAACTACCTGGATGCTGACGCCGTTCTCAGCGAAGGCTGACGCGATCGATGCAAGAACGCCGGGCTTATCTGCAACGTCGAGGTTCACGTAATAGCGAGTTTGTGCTTCGCCAATGCCAAGCACTGGCAAATCTAGATAGGTGCTTTCCCCGGGCCCCTGCCCGCCACTAAGTCGATTTCGTGCTGCTGCAACGAGATCACCGAGTACGGCGCTAGCCGTGGGTGCACCTCCAGCGCCTCGACCATAAAACATCATTTGACCTGCGGATTCGGCCTCGATGAACACCGCGTTGAACGAGAGCCGAACGCTGGCGAGTGGATGATCCCGAGGAACCATTGCCGGGTGCACTCGAACGATGACGCCGGCATCAGTGCGCTCTGCAACCGCTAGAAGTTTGATAGCGAAACCCATCTCACGGGCCGCTTTCATATCTGCTGTCGTGACCTCAGTAATTCCCTCGCAGTAGACATCGTCAATTGTGACTCGAGTATGAAATGCGAGCTCTGCGATGATCGCAGCTTTGGCTGCGGCATCATGGCCGCCCACATCAAGAGTGGGGTCAGCTTCTAAGTAGCCAAGCGCGTTGGCTTCGTCGAAAACCTCAGCGTAATCAGCGCCGTCTTCGTCCATGCGCGTCAACATGAAGTTCGTCGTTCCGTTGACGATGCCCATGACCTTGATGACTTGATCGCCTGCCAGAGATTCACGCAATGGGCGAATGAGTGGAATCGCCCCTGCTACGGCAGCCTCAAAATAAAGATCGACGCCGAATTTCTGGGCGGCCGCATACAGTGAGGCACCGTCTTCAGCCAGCAATGCCTTGTTCGCAGTGACAACGCTTGAGCCTGCGGCCATCGCTGCAAGGATGAGCGAACGAGCTGGCTCAATACCACCCATCACCTCAACCACGATGTCCGCGCCGCTCGTGGCCACAGCGAGCGAATCATCGGTGAGCAGTTCTTTGGGAATACCCGGCCGCGACTTCGAAAGATCACGGACCGCAACCGCCGATAACTCAACGGGTATCCCCACCCGGGCTGAAAAATCGGAACTGTCTTGGGTGAGCAAACGCGCCACTTCGGTACCCACTGTGCCGCCGCCGAGTAGCGCCACACGCAGCGAAGCTGGAGCCGGGGAAGCGGAGGACATAGAGCAAAGCCTCTCAGGTGGGCAGCACGTGCTGCACATCCGGTTATCCGTCCCCTATCTATAGGACAGTCGGCGCGTACAGGATGCTTCATTCCCTGGGAAATCTAGGGTGGGGAACACCTTGAGCCGCAAGTAGCATCGAAAGGACTTCTCATGCGTAATTCACGCGCGTTCATTGCCGAATTCATCGGCACGTTTTTATTGGTTTTCCTCGCAGTAGGCACGGCCATCTTCGGTATCGCTGCTCTTGTAGGCGCAGATAAGAACGGTCCTGGTTCGGGCGTTGTGGGCGTTGCACTCGCCTTTGGACTCGTTCTGCTCGGCATCGCCTACGCCTTTGGGCCGGTTTCTGGAGCTCATGTCAACCCCGCCGTGACCCTGGCCATGCTGGTCGGGCGCAAACTCCCGGTGGGAGATGCAATTGGCTACTGGATTGCCCAGTTCCTGGGTGCCATCCTCGCTGGCGGATTGCTGAAGTTGTTCGTGTCGAGTTTCGGAGTGACCGACTACACCGGCGCTCTCGGCACTAACGCCTACGACAACGGCGCCATCAACATGGCCGGAGCATTTGTGCTCGAAGCCGTGCTGACCGCAGCATTTGTTCTCGTGATCTTGCTGGTCACGGAGCGAGTGGCTGCGCCAGGTTTCGCTGGTATCGCCATCGGCCTCACCCTAACCTTGGTACACCTCGTTGGCATTCCGTTGACCGGCACTTCGGTCAACCCCGCCCGTTCCTTTGGGCCCGCTCTGTTTGAGGGTGGCACTGCACTGAGTCAGGTGTGGCTGTTCATCGCGGCACCACTAGTGGGCGCACTCATTGCGGTGGTGTTGTGGAAGATCACCCGCACCGACAGCGAGTTGCCTGAATCTCAGGTTGCCGGTTCAGAACGCGAGTAACGAACCCACCTCATCACCGCTCCGTTACGCGTACGGATCCAAGGCCAGTAGGTCAGCAATGGTTTCCCGGCGCAACACAGTGGCCAGTGCCCCATCCCGGGTGCTGGCCACTGCTGGTTTAGGCAACTGGTTGTAGTTCGATGCCATGGATCGGCAGTACGCACCAGTTGCGGCGATTGCGAGCAGATCCCCCGCGGTCACATCTCCTGGCAGCCAGCAGTCACGCACCACGATGTCGCCGGACTCACAATGCTTTCCAACTACGCGAGACAACACCGGCTCAGCCGTTGAAAGTCGCGATGCCAGGGTGACCGTGTACTCGGCGCCGTAGAGGGCTGTGCGGATGTTGTCGCTCATTCCGCCATCGACAGAAACATACGTGCGTATGTGACCTTGATCGAGTTCGACCCGCTTGACCGTGCCAACCTCGTACACCGTGATGCCAGCCGGTCCCACGATCCCCCGACCTGGTTCAAATGCGAGGGTCGGCATGGGGATACCTGCCTCCGCACATTCCTTTGCAACGATCTCCCCAATCTCTGCCGCCATGATGTCGACATCTAAGGGATCGTCGTCCTCTAGATAAGCAATCCCCATGCCACCGCCAAGATTGATCTCCTCGATTTCAATCCCTTGCTCGTCATAGATTCGTTGAGCCAACGTCACAATGCGACGCGCGGCCACCTCGAAGCCAGCAGCGTCAAAGATCTGCGAGCCAATATGTGAATGCAGACCGACAAGGGTTAGCGATGGGAGTTTCGAAATTCGGCGGATCGCTTCATCGACCGTTCCTGCCGTTGCTGAAAGGCCAAACTTCTGATCCTCATGCGCGGTGGCAATGAATTCGTGGGTGTGCGCCTCTACCCCAACAGTGGCCCGAACCAAAACCTTTTGAACGACGTTATGCCGGGCCGCCGATTCAGCAACCCGCGCAATCTCTTCAAAGGAGTCGATCACGATGCGGCTAACGCCATACTCAATTGCTGTATCGATCTCTGAAACAGACTTGTTGTTTCCGTGCATGAGGAGTCGATCACCAGGCACCCCAGCGCGCATCGCGATTGCTAACTCGCCACCCGATGCAACGTCGATTCCAAGACCTTCTTCGGTGACCCAGCGGGCAACGGCAACCGAGAGAAATGCCTTCGCTGCGTAATAGACAGTGTGTGCCCCGACTGCGGTGTAGGCCGCTCGATATCGGGCAGCACGGGATCGGACTTCTGGCTCACTCAGTAGGAAAAGTGGGGAGGCGTATTCGGTCACGGCATCACGGATGTCTACCCCGTCTATCTCAAGGGCTCCCGCAGCATTTCGCACTGCGGCCTCTGGCCACACTGAGCCACCTACATCGTTGATCGAGTCTGGGGTGACAGTACCGGTAAATGCCGACGACGAAGCCAAGTCGGCATGTCGTGGACCAGCGGGGTGGGCGCGCATACGGTAAGGCTAGCTAGGCCGCGGCGCGAGAGTGCAACTACATGCGCTCAGGCGCACTGACTCCCACGAGCTCTAGGCCATTTGCAATTACCTGAAGAGCAGCTCCGCATAGCCACAGTCGAGCAACCTGCTCGCTGGAAACCTCCTCATCGCCTCGAGGTAAAA
>JBIISH010000248.1:0-3199 GCA_044341115.1 Candidatus Nanopelagicales bacterium | reverse complement strand
CATGGTGCCAGCTAGGGCGTAGGCCACGACCAAAGGAGGCGATGCAAGGTAGTTCATTTTTATATCCGGGTTGATCCGACCCTCGAAATTTCGGTTACCACTGAGGACTGCGGTGACGGCCAAATCATGCTCGTTCACTGCAGCACTCACCGCAGGAATCAACGGCCCAGAGTTTCCGATACACGTCGTGCACCCATAACCGACCACGCCAAATCCAAGTTTCTCCAGGTACGGCAAAAGTCCAGACTTCTCGTAGTAGTCCGTTACTACCTTGGAACCAGGAGCCAGAGTGGTCTTAACCCATGGCTTACTCGTCAAACCACGTTCCACTGCCTTCTTGGCAAGCAGCCCGGCGCCAATCATCACTGACGGATTGGACGTGTTGGTACACGAGGTGATTGCGGCGATGGTCACGGCACCATGACCAAATTCAACGTCTTGTCCATTGATACTGGTGCGTGCAACTGCTGCTGGATCTTGCGTGTAACTGGCAAGCGCCTCAATGAAGGACTCTCTTGCCTCGGTGAGCAAGACCCGGTCTTGAGGCCGCTTTGGCCCTGCGATGCTGGGTACCACTGAGCCAAGGTCAAGTTCTAGGTACTCGGAATAAATCGGTTCCATGGCCGAGTCGTGCCACAGACCTTGCAGTTTTGCGTAAGCCTCCACAAGGGCGATGTCAGACTCATCGCGACCAGTAAGGCGCAGATAATCAATGGTTTCCTCATCGATCGGAAAGATCGCGACCGTGCTGCCGTACTCCGGACTCATATTGCCAATCGTGGCCCGGTTCGCCAGCGGAACCCTCGACACACTTTCACCGTAGAACTCCACGAATTTGCCCACAACTCCGTGCTTTCGGAGCATCTCTGTGATGGTCAGAACCAGGTCTGTGGCAGTGGCGCCAGGGGGCATGGTTCCGGAAAGTTTGAAACCGACAACCCGAGGTATCAGCATTGAAACGGGCTGTCCGAGCATGGCCGCCTCGGCTTCAATACCGCCAACGCCCCAGCCCAAAACACCCAGACCATTAACCATCGTTGTATGCGAGTCAGTTCCTACGACAGTGTCAGGGTATGCCTGTCCGCGGCGGGCCATAACCACGCGCGCGAGCGCCTCGATGTTGACTTGATGGACAATTCCGGTGCCCGGTGGAACGACCTTGAACTCTTCAAAAGCGTCTTGTCCCCAGCGCAAAAATTGATACCGCTCACGGTTTCGTAGGTATTCCAGATCCACGTTTCGAGACTCGGCATCTGGAGTTCCGAAGAAGTCCGCGATGACCGAATGATCGATTACCAATTCCGACGGTGCCAAAGGCTCAATACGTTCGGGGTCGCCGCCAAGTTCTTTCACGGCCTCACGCATTGTCGCGAGATCTACGACAACCGGAACACCAGTGAAATCCTGCATAACCACCCGGGCTGGGGTGAACTGAATTTCTTGACTCGGGTCTGCTGATGGATCCCATGCGCCCAGGGCCGCGATCGTTTCATGGGTGACGTTTGCGCCATCTTCGGTGCGAAGAAGGTTTTCGAGAAGGATCTTGTGCGTGAAGGGAAGTCTGGCTGATCCGGGGACGGCATCGACCCGGAAAACCTCGAATTCCTGACCCTGAACAATGAGGGAATCTCGAGCGTTGAATGAGTTTGAGCTAGCCACAAGGAATCCTTCCGAAAATTATCTTGACGTCAAGATATCTCAGACCGAGTAAAGAACGCCACACACTCCACGTGATGGGTCATAGGAAAGCCGTCCAGGGCCCGAAGCCCGGCGAGTCGGTAACCTGCACGGGAAAGTAGGCCGGCGTCTCTTCCCAGCGCCACGGGGTCACACGCAACGTAGATGATCCGGGAAGGCGCCGCCTGAACAATGAGTCCAATCACCTCTGATCCTGCACCCGTTCGTGGGGGATCCAGCACAACTCCATCAACAGCTCCGTCGTGGTTTCGCAACCATCGTTCAGTCGATTCGTTGTGGAGGTGGATTTGTGGAAGATCGTGCAGGGCTCGTCTGCCTTCACGGATACTTTGTGGCGACTCCTCAACCGCGTGAATGGTTCCCAGTGCACCCGTTCGTTCAGCCAAGAAGGCGCTAAAGAGTCCGGATCCGGCATAGAGATCCCACCATGTCTGGCCTTGCACGTGACCCACAAAGTCAAGAACCACGTCCACAAGAGCTTCAGCCATACCGACATGTGCCTGCCAGAAGGATTGCGGATCAATCCGCCAAGATCGATCGCGAACCTCGTGCACAACCTTGTTTCCAGAGTCCTTATGCCCGGTGCTTGTATTCCCAGTGCTTGTATTCCCAGTGTTTGTATGCCCGGTGCGCAATCCCCCAGGCGCAATCCCGATGCTGCCATTCGCGCCCTCTTGGATCCAGACATCTGCTGCCGGGCTGGAGCAACGATGCGCTGCCGCATCAACCCTCTGGGTCAAGACTGGGCACACATCGAAGGGGATTGATTCCGAACTTCGATACTTTTTGAAAGCCGGCCTCGGTTGATCATCTCCCTCAACGGTTATCACAGTGATGTGCGTCCGGGAACGCCACCGCAAGCCATCCTCGTCACCATGAACAGGCTCAACATCAACTATCTGGCCGACCAATCCCCCATGACGCTCTAGGGATTCGGAAATTATCCGCGATTTCCACTGACGCTGGAGCGCAAGGGGGGCGAACTGCCAGTCGCATCCACCGCAACCGCCCGGAATGGACAGCACACATGGTGGAACCACTCGATCCGATGAGGCGGAGATGATCTCAATTGCATCGGCTCGAATGATCTTCTTCGAGACACTCGTAATCAAGACGATCACCACCTCACCAGGGCTGGCATGACGCACAAAAATGGTGTTTTTCCCCAGGTACGCGAGGGCGTGTCCGCCGTGAACCATGGCTCCCACGGTTACCTGGTGACGATCACCCACGCGGATTCTTGGATTGGGGTCGACCGAATCAGAATTCATTCGACATCAGTCACTACTCGGGTCGATCAGCGAGATAGTCACTCGATGCGAGCGGCCACGGCACTGTTGTCACCATGACTCCTGGCATGAACATGAGCCGAGCTTTAAGTCGAAGCGCAGATTGATTATGAAGAAGCTGCTCCCACCAATGCCCCACTACATACTGCGGAATGAAGATCGTGACCAGATCGTTCGGGTTATCCGTTCTCAAACTCTTCACGTACTCCAAA
>JBIISH010000212.1:0-3852 GCA_044341115.1 Candidatus Nanopelagicales bacterium | reverse complement strand
GCCTAGTCACTTCCCGGTAAGGCGAAGCAAGAATTTTGAGGGAAACAGGAATCGAACGACGCTCCCACTCATCGGCCAACGCGGCCGTCTCATCCTCATCCACGTCAACGGTGATGGCCTCCAGCACAGTTGGGCGCGTTGCGCGCGCATAAGCAAGTGCCCGAAGAGTCGGCTTGTGAATCTTTGACACCAAAACCAACACATGCACCCGAGTCGGAAGGACCATTCGATCAGTCTCAGAGGTTGCCAACTCGCGGCGAACTTTTGTGTAATGCCGACTGATCGCAACCATCAATACATAAATCAACGGTATGGCAACGACGATAAGCCACGCTCCGCGGGAGAACTTTGCTACGAGAACGATGACCAAAACAACGGATGTGAGAAATAGTCCAAAACCATTGATGGCTCGGGATCTTTTCATTTTCCGGATGTGGCTCGGGAGTTGTTCTTTTCTGAGAGCTCGGTTCCAGTGGCGCACCATCCCCCACTGACCCATCGAGAAGGCTATGAAAACGCCAATGATGTAGAGCTGAATGAGAGCGGTGACATCTGCCTGAAAAATTACGACCAGTAAGGCCGCAAGAACAGCCAAAACCACGATTCCATTGCTGTATGCGAGCCGATCCCCACGAGTGTGCAGTTGCCGCGGCAGGTAACCATCCTTTGCCAGAATCGATCCCAAGATCGGAAAACCATTGAAGGCCGTGTTAGCAGCTAGCGCCAAAATCGCCGCAGTTGCAATCGACAGAATAAAAACCAGCCAGCCGATGTTGTTGAAAACGGCACCAGCAACCTGCACCAACACCGTCTTCTGGAGTGATCCCTCAGGCAAACCGATGAGATTTTCGTTGTCTTCGGTCACCTTGACTTGGGTTTGCATGGCCAGCCACGTGATCCCCGAGAACATGGCCATTGACAAGGCTCCAAGAAGAAGCAATGTGCGAGCCGCATTCTTGGACTTGGGCTCCCTGAAGGCGGGTACGCCATTCGCCACGGCCTCGATTCCCGTCAATGCCGTGGTGCCGGCGGCGAAAGATCTCGCTACCAGAAACACCAGAGCTAATCCAGAGAAGGCAGATGTCTCGACGATCTCCCACGAGGCACTCTCAGCCAGCATCTCCTGTCCCATGATCATGCGCACGATCGCCGTGCCAATCATGATGAAAATCGAAGCTATGAAAAAGTAGGTTGGAACAGCGAACAGCAAACCGGATTGACGGAGACCCCGCATGTTCAGCAGGGCCACGACGACGATGATCGCAACAGAAAAGTACACCGGGTGTTGTCCGATAAAAGGAACCGTCGAGCCCAGGTTTGCAACAGCAGCAGCAATGGACACTGAGACCGTGAGCACGTAATCGATAAGAAGCGCGCTGGCGACAAACACCCCTGGTCGTTGCCCCAAGTTCTCTCGCACTACTTCGTAATCGCCACCACCATTGGGATAAGCGTGAACTGTTTGCCGGTACGAGGCGATGACCGTGAAGTAGAGGATGAAGACAGCGACTGCTACCCAGGGCCCAAAGGCAAATAGAGAGAAACCGCCCAAGGAGAGCACCAGAAGAATTTCCTGAGTCGCATATGCGTTCGACGAGAGAGCATCTGATGCGAAAACAGGAAGCGCGATTCGTTTTGGGAGCAAAGTTTCATTCAAGCGATCGGAGCGAAGAGCTCGTCCCAAAAAGAGCCTCTTCACGACATCGTTAACCGCCACGAACCTAGAGCCTAGACTCGAGTCGCATTGCTCTCCTCAGGTGCCGCCCCCCACAGGTGTAGCGTTCGGGTGTGCACATCGTCATCATGGGCTGCGGCCGGGTCGGTTCCCTGCTTGCACGGCGCCTCGACGAGGGAGGGCACTCTGTAGCAGTGGTTGACCAGGATCCCAAAGCCTTTCGACGACTCGGTAGCGACTTTGCCGGCGTCACAGTCAGCGGAATGGGCTTCGACCGGGAAACCCTTGAGACCGCTGGTATCGCTCGCGCGCATTCATTTGCTGCCGTGAGTAGCGGAGACAATACGAACATTATTGCGGCGCGAGTAGCACGTGAGACCTACGGCGTGGAGCAGGTTATCGCGCGCATTTACGACCCAGAGCGAGCTGAGGTGTACCAACGCCTCGGCATTCCCACGGTCGCCACCGTTTCGTGGACCGCAGGTCAAATCATGCGAGGACTACTACCCCTTGGTGCGGAGAGTGAATTTGTCGATGCCACGGGAGAAATGACCCTCGCCGAAGTCCACTTAGCTGACACGTGGAACGGTCGGACGGCAACGGAATTGGAGTTTGAAACAGGCGCACGCGTGGCGTTCATCACCCGCTACGGGAAACCCTTTCTCACCAACATTCGCACCGTCATTCAACAAGGCGACCTCGTGCATTTGCTTTTCGATTCTGCGAGACGGCAACTTGTTGAGGATGCGTGCTCCCCGCAGCCAGGCAGTCAATCATGAGGGTCGCCATCGCGGGAGCAGGAAAAGTCGGTAAGGCAATTGCCCGAGAATTGCTTGCTAACGGTCACCAAATTTTGCTTATTGATCGCGACCCTGCGCTGGCTCGTGCTGGTTCGCTCGATGGTGCTGAGACCCTCGTGGCAGATGCCTGCGAAATCACCGCTCTTCAAGGTGCCCGGCTTGCCGAGTGTCAGGTCGTTGTTGCCGCAACCGGCGATGACAAGGTCAACCTTGTCGTTTCTCTCTTGGCCAAAACCGAGTTTGGGGTGCCCCGCGTTGTTGCTCGTGTAAATCACCCAAAGAACGAATGGATGTTCGATGAGTCATGGGGTGTCGACGTGGCGGTCTCTACGCCACGGATGTTGTCAGCCCTTGTTGAGGAAGCCGTAAGCGTCGGTGACCTAGTCCGACTTTTCTCATTCCGACAAGGAGATGCAGATCTCGTCGAAATAACACTGGCCCCGGATTCACCGGTAACGGGTATGTGTGTCGGTGATCTCACGTGGCCGGTGGATTCAGCACTGGTTGCAATCGTCCGTGGGCCCAGAGTTATTACCCCTAGTGCTGATGACTTGCTCGATGCCGGAGATGAATTGATTTTTGTCACGTCGCCCGAGCAAGAGGAAGCCCTGCAGATAATGCTCTGCAAGTCCTAGCTCATGGGCTCAGGTGGGACCTGTCCTCGCTTCGCCGCCAGAATGGGCGACAGTAACCGATACGTGAACCAAGCTGCAGCCAGGAACAGCGGCCACCCCATCACAATCTTCACAACTCCGAGCGCACCCACCGAACCGGCGAGATACAACGGCAATTGAACAGCTAGTCGTCCGAGAAAAAGGCCGACCCAGATCCATGAGGCTGCACCGTATGCGCGACGCAGCACCGGATCCTTGCGCCACGTGGTTCCCTCTCCGGTCATGTAGCCCATGGCAATACCCAAAAGAGGCCAGCGGATGAGGATGGAAATCAGAAAGGCGCTCCCGTAGGCCAGGTTCGTCAAAAGGCCAGGCAGGAAAAAGTCCGAAGCCTCACCGGTCCAGGCCGAAAAACCGGCGGCAATGAGCAGACCTATGAAACCCGTGAGTACCTGCTTGAGCGGCTCACGCCTGATGACCCGCCACAACGCGATAATCGCGCCCACGATCACTGCGGCGATTACTGCTCGGCTCAAGTCTGTTTGGTCAAAGGCGAATACCGTAATGAAAACAACTGTGGGCAGCCCAGAATCAATAAGTCCTCGCCAGCCCCCGATGGCCCGCTCAAGAAGCAAACCCTCAGCCTTAATGTCTTCTACAGTCTCCACAGCCGGTGGAGCACTCTCATCGGCCGGATCGCCACTCTCCTGCACATCACTCATGATGGCAACGGGGCCAATTCATATCGAGGGTTGTAAATGGT
>JBIISH010000079.1:0-7141 GCA_044341115.1 Candidatus Nanopelagicales bacterium | reverse complement strand
CTGATGGCTATACCTAATGCCCATGCGATGAGAATGAGTGACCGAAGCGCGCCTCTAGTTCCGATGCGAACGAACTTGGTCTGATAGGTGACCGGAAGTTCGGCAGATTTTGGCGGCACTGGCCATAGAAAACTGAAAATCGGACGGCGTTCCTCATCATCGGGCTTCATTCGGACAGTCCAGAAGCGCGCAGTAGGGCAGCCACTATCGCTGCCACCAGAACAACGACTAGGAACGGCGCGCGCAGCATCAACGCAATGACTGCGGCAGCCACCCCTGCGACTCTGGCGTCGATGACCAAAGTGGTACCGGTAGCAAATGTTTGGACAGCGACCAAGGCTGATAACAAACAGATGGGGAGGTAGCCCGTTATCCGGCGCACTGTGGTGTTATCGAGTAGCGCAGCCGGAAGTAGGTACCCGAGCAGTTTTTCCGAGTAAGTGCCTGCGGCTCCGATGAGCACTGCTGCCCAAATCATGAGGTACCGCCTTGGTTCTCTCGGCGGGATCGGTGGGCGACGATCCGGTCGGCTGCCACAGCGACTAGTGCTGCAGCCAAAACGGGCAGACCCGGCTGCAAAAAGGGAACGAGTGCAATGGCCAGGCTCGCGCTGACGAGGGCTAAAGCCCACATTGATCGCGAAGTGAGCCTGGGCCACAGCAGTGCGATGAATCCAGCCGGGATTGCAGCATCCAAACCGAGAGTTCCTGGATCGTCGATGAAGGAAGCACCCAAGGCTCCAGTGAGAGTGCCGATATTCCAAAGAATGAATACGGACAAGCCGGTCGCCCAGAAAGCATGGCGCGCGCGTTGTGAATCGTCGGGGTGGGAGAGAGCCATTGCGGTGCTCTCGTCGATAGTTAGTTGAGCTCCAGCGAATTTCGCAAACCCATGCAGTCGAAGGCGCGGCGCCAAACTGAGGGCGTACAGGCTGTTACGGGCACCGAGAAGCACTGCGGTCGCCACTGCTGCAACGAGCCCGCCCCCCGCTCCAAGCACCCCCACAAGTGCAAATTGAGAGGCGCCAGTGAACATCAAGAGTGAAAGCGCTTGGGTTTGCCACACGTCGAGTCCACTGGCGATGCTGATGGCGCCAAAAGAGAGCCCATAGGCCCCGGTGGCAACGCCAACCCCGAGAGCTTTCACGGTGGTGGGCCGCATACTTACTTCGTCTGCAGCAGCGTCGTCTGAATTCACGATTTTCGTTCTCCGCGGACCCAGAAGTGCGAAGGCATGGGCGTAATAGTGTCACTTGCGGTTCGTGGCAGGGTTAGCGCATGAGAACTCGGGGGATCGCGCAGGCTGCCTCTGGTGCTTTGGACGAGTCGACTCATCCTTTGGCTGACAATCCCTTGTCGGCCAGTATGAGTAAGGGCCTCACCGCCTTTGCCTTGGTGTGGCAAAGCGCATGGATCGCCACTAACCCTGCTTTATGGCCCACCGGGCAGGTCTGGTGGGTGAGTTCACTCTTAATCCTCGGAGTGCTCAGCACGATTCCGGTATTGGTGCTCACAACGTGGGGACCGTGGAGTTCGCGGTTCTGGGGCCTGCGAGTGAGGTGGGTAAATGTCACGTTGTTATCACTCGCAGCATGTGCACTTCTCGGTGTAAATCAGCCAGACACGTCGGCTGAATGGGAGGCGGGTGCATCACTTGCGAACCTCGCCGTGGCGACTGCTGGATTGTTTCTTTCGGTTCGGGCGGCTATACCCGTCGTGACCACGGTTATTGCGACTGAGTTTGTCATCTTGTTGGGTCGTAGGGGTCTCGGGATTGAAGCACCTGAACTCATGAGCGATGTGCTGTACGCGGCCTATGCCCTCGCTCTAGGAGGGGCTGCTATCGGTTCACGTTTCGCGCTTGAACGCTTTTCTTCACGAGTTGAGGGCGCGAGCAAGTCCATTGAGGAAGCGCTCATTGAAGTGGAATGGATTCGGGCCGAGACTGACAGGTTTTTGTCGGATGAAATCAAAATCCATGAAACGGCTTTAAACACTCTCACAGCAATCGGACGAGGTGGGATCTCGCAGGATAGCGACATGCGTGAGCGCATTCGAGAGCGCGCCCACGAGGCCGAGACATTGTTGGAATCGGTGACGCGTGTTCCCGATGAGTCACGACAGGCATTTTCCGGCGCAGAGGTGAAAGACCCTAATCATGAGATTTCTCAGCTGATCGCCGATGCGAAATTCGTGGGAATGAAAGTTCGCATTACGGGAAAGTTCCCCGTGAACTTTCCCCCGGAAGTTCGCGCAGCGATGATAGCTGCAATCCGTGAGGCTGTAAGTAACGCGATTCGACACTCCAATGCTACGAGCGTTCGTATCCGAATCTTGCGAGGTTCATGGCGCGATGGCGCCATGCGGGTTCGGGTAGTTGTTTCAGACGATGGGATCGGCTTCGACGATGCGCACATTGACCGAGGTTTCGGGACGAGTCAAGCGATCGAAGGCTCCCTACGAATCGTAGGTGGGCTGGGAACAATTGTTTCTGCGCCCGGAGAAGGGACCCGGGTTGAACTTGTGTGGCCCGTGAATTCACACCGTCACCCACAAGCTGATGATCTGCCCATTGGAGCCGCCCAAAGTATTGCGATCCCGGTACTGGGTGCAATGTGGATTTTTTCCGTCCTTTCACTTGTTGGCACGACAAGTTTTGTGGGAAGCCCCATTCTCAATCTTGTGGCATTCGTTGCCTATTCGGTTTTGGTACTCATCGTCATACAGCGTGCTGGGCGGGGCTTTCTTTCTTGGCCTTTGGCAGTCTTCCTATGCATCTCTGCACCCTTCGTTTTTCGTCTACAAGATGCAGCATTAACTGATCTCAGTAGTGGCCAATGGACCGAATGGACATCTGAGGCCCTGGTCGCGCTTCTTTTCGTTGTTGCAGCAATTGGTCCGATGTGGGTATGGCCGGTTGCTTTGCTCTCGTGGTTTGTCATGCAAGGAGATGTGCTGACCGAGATCACCCAGCCGGGCACCGCGGTCATTGTGGCCGGATCGCTACTCGGCTTTTCTTTGCACCGCAGTCTGGTTGAGTATCAACGCCGGAAAAGTGAACTCATTGCAGCCCAACGTCAAGTTGATGCGACGTTGGCTGACGCCGAGAGGCTGGCGGCGAGATATGAGTCGGTTAGGGTGACCGGTGTTTTGCCCTTGCTTCACCAATTGGGTGAGGGAGAGATCGACCCTTCAGCTCCAGAAGTACGTGAAGCGTGTCGCATTTACGAACGCCACATTAGATCCTTGATGGGCTTGGACCCCATCGAGAGAGAGTTTGATCGCGCACTTATTTCGCTCTCGGACTTGGCTTGTTCCCGCGGCGTTCTGTTTGACGTGGTGATCCCGGCATCGTTGCCCGATCTGGGTAGCTCAATTTTGATGGAGCAACCAGGGCCCTTTGAGTTTGTGGCCCACATGAAGCGCGGATCAACGGCCCGTTTTAGTGCCTACCAAGATGACTCCTCAGTAACCTTGAGATGTGTCGGGGAGCTGGAAGAGGCCGATAGCATGGCAGTAGATGACGGGTTTGCCCAGCATTTTGTTGCCGTAGATGAGAATTCCAGAACGCGCATGTGGGGGGTTTGTGTTGATTCGCTTGGCGATAGTCGACGACCATGAATTAGTTCGCGAAGGCCTCGTTGCACTACTTCAGGGTGATTCCTCTCTGGATATTTCGATTGTCTATTCGGGCAAGGTCATTAACGAAGCATTGATGGCCCAAGCAGATGTTGCACTCCTCGATGTTGACCTCGGCCTCGGATCTGCCCCGGTCGGTGAAAGCGTGGCTGCCTTTGTCTCGGTTGGGGTCCGAGTGCTCTTGATCAGTGCCTTCGATGATGCAACAGTGCGCTCTGCCTTGAGGGAGGGCGCACTGGGATTTGTGCCCAAGCGAGTTGCCCTCGACGTGTTGCGAGAAGCGCTTGTTACTGCCGCGAAAGGCGATTTGTACTTATCCGTGGACTTGGCTGCCATTTTGTCCAGTGCGACAGAAAGGCCCGATCTGAGTCCCCGTGAATTGACCGCGCTTCAACTGTATGCCTCTGGATTAACTCTGACTGCGGTGGCGCACTCCATGGGAATTTCTCCGCATACGGTGAAGGAATATCTCGACCGCGTACGTACAAAGTATGCGAATGTGGGACGATCTGCCCGCACTCGTACCGAACTCTATGCAGCAGCAAGTAAAGACGGATTGTTGGAAACTCCCTAATGGTTTGGGCGTCAGCCAACCAGGGGACACAAACCGCTGGCGTTTCCCATCCTTTTCCGATCGACTAGGCAGGTCGGCGGGAGCGGGGGACTCGCCGACTATTTCGTTGAGACCCCGATCGGGTCATCGAGAACAGTCACCAATCGAACCTCAGCTCGATGCACACGAGGAAAGTCATCGCTTTCTCGAATCCGGTGTGCTGAGTCGGGCCCCCAACCACACGATGCTGCGAACGTTCGGCGAGCATCTTCATCTATGCCAAGCCACATGCACAAGGCATTCGATCCAAGGGCCCGAGCATTGTCGACGGCGGCGCTCATGAGCCGAGAGCCGTGGCCCTGGCGCCGTGCATCTGGTTGCACTTCCCACATCACAAGTTCGAGTGTCTGGCCATCCATGTCAGGATCACTGGGCGGTCCCAGTGCGGCAAAGCCAACCACTTCATCCGAGGAATTCGTCGCAACCAGGATTCGCACTCTCGGATCAGGAGGGGAAAGGATTGCTCGTACCCATTCGTGGCTCGCGGAATCTTCATCGAGCGATGCGAGTAACTCCGGTGGCCAACTTGATCCGAAGCGTTCCCGCCACGCGGCGGATTGAATCTGGGCAATGGCATCAGCGTCCGTGACGCGCGCAAGTCGACAGGAGTCCACATAAGCATTCTCCTCAAGGCTTCGCAGGTAGGCTGCACCGGTGACCTCCAGCCCTGAAGATATCGAATTTCGCCACGACGTAACTGTTGAGTTGGTGCGCTCTAGCGCAAGTGACGCCGACGTCATCTTTGCTGCTCGCGTATCAACGGTGGGCGAGCAATCCTTGGCAGACGTCGATGCGGATCCAGAACGATCGGTAGGTCTCATCAACTACCTCATGCGCGACCGTCACGGCAGTCCGTTTGAGCACAATTCCCTCACATTCTTTGTGCAGGCGCCGATATTCGTGTGGCGTGAACATATGCGTCATCGAATCGCGAGTTATAACGAGGAATCGGGCCGATACCGCGAGCTGCGTCCGGTCTTTTACGTGCCCGCTGCTGATCGAAACGTTGTTCAAATAGGTAAACCGGGTGCCTACGAATTCCTGCCCGGCTCACCAGAACAGCAGCAGCTCATCGACGAGTCCATGAAGGCCGCGTGCACTCAGGCGTACGAGTCCTATCAAGAGATGCTTGATGCAGGCGTCGCTCGAGAGGTTGCCCGCATGGTGCTACCCGTTTCCATCTACTCGAGTGCCTACGTCACCATGAATGCTCGCTCTCTCATGAATTTTCTTTCGTTGCGAATGAAATCTGAAGGATCGACTTTCCCCTCGTATCCCCAGAGAGAGATCGAAATGGTTGCCGAGCGTTACGAGCAAGAGTGGGCGCGACTCATGCCGCTGACCTACGCAGCTTTCGTGGCCAACGGCCGAGTCGCCCCCTAGGCAGGGGTAACCTTCACCCATGGCTGGTCAGACAACCCCTTCAGCTCCTTTTGGCGTGATGCTCACCGCCATGATCACTCCCATGAAGGCCGACGGCTCTCAAGACCTTGACGGTGCGGCAGAACTCGCCACCTATCTGGTGGATTCGCTTCATCATGACGGTCTTGTGATCAATGGCACCACGGGAGAGTCAGCCACCAAGTCGGATGCGGAGGACCTGGCCCTCGTCAAAACGGTCCTGGAAGCTGTGGGGGATCGCGCGACAGTGATTGCAGGCGTGGGTACCAACGACACCGCTCACTCGATCGCTAGTGCCAAGAGTGCCGCGGCAGCTGGAGCGCACGGCGTGATGGCCGTTGCGCCCTATTACAACCGGCCACCTCAAGAGGGACTCGTCCAGCACTTCTGGGCAATTGCTGATGCAACCGACCTCCCGATGCTCACCTACGACATCCCGAAGCGCACGGGCGTGGCCATCGAGACTGAAACATTCGTGCGCATTGCCGAGCACCCCAGGATCGTGGCGAATAAGGATGCAAAGGGAGATCTGGAAGCCACCCAATGGGCTATGCAGCAGTCGGGCCTTGCGTGGTACTGCGGCGACGACATCTTGAATTTCCCGATGATGGCACTTGGCGCAGCCGGCATGATCTCAGTTGTTGGCCACGTGGTCGGTGATCGCCTAGCGCAGATGGCCGCTGAATTGAAGTCGGGGAACATCGAATTGGCTCGAGAGATCAACGCATCATTGCTGCCGGTGTACGGCGGGATCTTCCGGGGCCCAGGCGTAATCCTGACAAAAGCGGCATTGGCCATGCAGGGTCTACCAAGTGGACCAGTGCGGTTGCCGCTTGTCGACGCCACGACAGAGCAACGAGCACAACTCCGGGTCGATTTGGCGCTCGCTGGCGTTCGCGGCTTCGCCTGATGCACCACGCAGATCTCCCTCTACCGCCCCTGCTACCGCCGGGCCACTTGCGCATCTTGCCCCTTGGCGGGCTCGGACAAATTGGTCGCAATATGGCCGTTCTCGAAATCGACGGCAAACTCCTGATCGTTGACTGTGGTGTCTTGTTTCCCGAGGAAACCCAGCCCGGGATCGATCTCATCCTTCCTGACTTCTCCCCGATTGCTGATCGTCTGGAAGATATCGAAGCGGTGGTTTTGACACACGGCCATGAAGATCACATCGGAGCGCTGCCTTATCTACTTCGCAGTCGCGAGAACATACCCGTTATCGGTTCTGCTCTTACTTTGGCTTTTGTCCAGGCAAAACTTAAGGAACATCGGAAGAACCCACCGCTGCAAACCGTGGTCGACGGCGAGCGCGTCGATGTTGGTCCTTTCAATATCGAGTTTTTATCGGTGAACCATTCGATCCCAGATGCGATGGCGATTGTTATTAGAACGTCAGCAGGCACCGTTTTACATACCGGTGACTTCAAGATGGATCAACTTCCGCTGGACGGACGAATCACCGATCTCAACGGCTTCGCCCGCGTAGGTG
>JBIISH010000078.1:0-7147 GCA_044341115.1 Candidatus Nanopelagicales bacterium | reverse complement strand
CATTCTCCGGCGCAAAGACCAATGAGCCGTATTGGCGATCGATGAAGGCCATTGCCAGGGCAGCAGCAAGAACTGGGAACGCGATAAGCACCAGCACGCTGGTGATCAGAATCGTCCATGTGAAAATGGGCATGCGGAACATGGTCATGCCGGGTGCACGCATTGTGAAGATCGTTGTGATGAAGTTGACCGCGCCCAAAATGGTTCCCAGACCACCCATTGCTAGGCCAAGTAGCCATAAATCGCCACCTGCACCTGGTGAGTTGACCGCGTTGCTCAACGGGGCATATGCAAACCAGCCGAAGGATGCTGCCCCTCCGGGAGTGAGGAAACCAGCCGCAACAATCAGGCCGCCGAACAAGAACAGCCAATAGCCGAACATGTTCAGGCGCGGGAAGGAAACGTCAGGGGCACCGATCTGCAGCGGCATGATGACGTTGCCGAAACCAACAAACAGCGGGGTAGCAAAAAGGAACAGCATGATGGTGCCGTGCATGGTGAACATCTGGTTGTACTGCTCGAGTGAGATCAACTGCAGTCCAGGAACAGCGAGCTCGGCACGGATCAGCAGCGCCATCAAACCAGCGATGAAGAACCACAGCATTGAGGTAACGAGGTACATGTAGCCGATGGTCTTGTGGTCGGTCGAGGTGATCCACTTGACGACCGCAGTGCCCAAGGAGTCTTTGCGAACTGGTCTCCCACTCGGCGGCGGGGTGGCCGTGCCGGTGATCGGCTCATTCAGGATCGTCATAGTGTGCGCTCCCCTGGCTTTTGTCCGTCGCTGTTGAATCTTCCGGTTTCAAGCATTCCTGATTGGCCTCTCGCCTTGAGATCGGCGATGTACTCATCAAACTCGGCCCGCTCGACGACCTTCACTTGGAAAAGCATCCGGGCATGGTCTACACCGCACAATTCGGCGCACCTACCCGCAAAGGTGCCGATCTTGTCTGGGGTGAGCTCGAAGGCGTTGGTCTTTCCCGGGATGACGTCCATCTTGAAGAGGAAGGCTGGCACCCAGAAGGAGTGGATGACGTCGGGTGAATTGAGTTCAAACCGAATTTTCTCCCCCACAGGCAGCACGAGGGTTGCTGGCTCGTTGGTCGAGCCCTCACCGACGGGCAAACCGAGGTCGTAGGCATCCTGATCGAGGTAGTTAAAGCCCCATGACCAGCGGAAGCCAACAACGCTCACCGTTTGATCTTGGTCATTGTCGAGGGTGAGGATTTCGCTTTGATCCCGGGCCGTGAACCAGAAAAGCCCAAGAATCATGATGAGCGGCACAATTGTGTAGAGCAGTTCCAAGGGGACGTTGTACTTGGTCTGCTCGGGGACTTCATCCCGATGCTTGCGTCGGTAGGCCACAATCGCCCAAATCATCAGGCCCCAGGTGAGTGCCCCGACCGCCCAAGCGGCGATCCACGAGCCGTTCCACAGGTTCAAAATGATGGGAGCCTCTTCGGTGGCCGGTTCTGGCATATCGAAGAAGAAAGCCTCGTTGGCAGTGCACCCGCTCAGGGTCACCACTGCCAAAACACCGGCAGCCATAAGACCCATACCGCGTCGGGAAAGACGTAATCTCGCCCCTGCTGGAGCGTTAGATAACGAGGATCGCACGGGAAGCCCTTCTCACTGATCTGGTTGCTCTGCAGACTATCGGACTACCCCCATGATTGCTCCTTGGGCCCGAGGGAATTCGAGGTGTTCTTCCTCACGCATTAAGTTGCAATCATGACCCTGCCCGATCCAGACCCCCATCCACCGCGCGGGTACCTCGACGCGGTCGCCGGTCAGCCCCTGCTACCTGTCTCGGCGCAGGCTCTGCTGGCAGCAGCTGGGAGTTCCTGGGCGGATCCGGCGCGGCTTCATCACGAAGGCCGTAAAGCCGGCCTACTCCTAGATGCAGCGAGAGATTCGATCGCCAAATTCCTCAAAGTCAGACCTGAAGACGTGTACTTTTCCGCGTCTGCTCCACTGGCAATGCAGGCAGCAATCTGCGGTGTCTTCAATTCGCGTCGATCGGTGAATTCCCGCATCCTCGCCAGCCAAGCCGAATCAATGGCGGTACTGAGCGCGGCAACCAATTGCCCCGGCGCCGAATTGGCCACAATCGCCGTTGATATGCACGGCAAGGTCGATGAAGCCATGTTCATCTCCGAATTGACAAACGGTGCTGCCTTGGCGTGCCTTCAGGCGGCTAATGCCGAAGTGGGCACCCGGCAGCCGATTACCGCTGTTGGCCTAGTTGCGCGGGATCTCGGTATTCCACTGATTGTCGATGGAACCCAAGTGATCGCACACGACCAATTGCCCGATGAATGGGACGTGCTGGTGGCTTCAGCCCGTGACTGGGGCGGGCCAAGTGGCGTAGGGATTTTGGTGGTGCGGCCCACAGTGCGCTGGCGCCCGGAACTGACTCCGGATCGCGGCTGGGTTGGTGGATTCCCAGACATTGCTGCAGCTGCTTCGGCTGCGACAGCGCTCGAGTACTTGGCCGAGTCTTGGCCCAGTGAGGCAGAACGCCATCGGAGCTTGATTGATCGAGTGCGCTCTGAATTGCCGCAAGCGGTTGAGGGAATTCAGCTCGCAGGTGATCCGGTGGATCGCCTTCCGCACATCCTCACGTTCACCTGTTCTGGGATTGCCGGTGAGGCCCTCGTGGTTGAGTTGGATCGGGTAGGCATAGCCGTTGCAAGTGGCTCCGCGTGCACTGCCGATAACAAGATGCCAAGCCATGTCCTTGAAGCTATGGGAATCGCACACGACGCAAGTGTTCGAGTGTCCTTACCGCTGGGGTGCACGCAAGAAACAGTCGATGAATTCCTCAAGGCAATGCCCGGAGCGGTGGAACAGGTTCGCGAGTACTTCCGGACCTAGGAAACTCCAACGGCGCCAATGCAACTTGGTGTCAGAAGTGCCTCTGCGAGCATCCGCAGATAGCGGATTCGAGGCACTTCAGTAACCCCGAGGGAACCGAGGTGCTCGGTCCGCCACTGCACATCGATAAGCCGATTTCCATCGCATTCGCGTAGCCGCTGGACGAGGGCCACCAGCGCCACTTTCGATGCATCTCGTTCACGATGAAACATCGATTCACCAGCAAACAAGCCACCGATCTCTACCCCGTAGAGCCCGCCCACCAACTTCTTGCCCTTCCAGACCTCAACTGAGTGCGCTACGCCCGCGTTATGCAATTCGGAGTAGGCGGTAATTATCTCGGGCGTTATCCAGCCGCTGTCTCTCGTTGGATCGGCGCAGCTGGTGATGACACCTAGGAAATCCTGGTTGAAGGTCACCCGAAAAGATCGCATGGATTTTCGCAGAGACTTCGACACATTGAGAGCGTCGAGCGGCAAGATCCCGCGTGGGTTGGGAGACCACCAGGCCAACTCGCCAGTGGCAAGATGCATGGGAAAAATCCCCATCGAATAAGCCTGAATCAGGGTGTGGATATCAAGATCGGCTCCTACCGCAACGACGTCGTCATCCTCTGGTGCGGTAGCAGGATCAGGAAAATCCCACATGCTTTAAAAATGCCACATGATCTAAGGGCGGGGGCAGGAAAGGTGCGGTGCAACTTCTGCGGCCGCAGCGTCTCCATACGCTCCAGCAAGGCGTTCCAAGAAGTGCCGCTGAGCTAACTCGTACTCCTGGGTGCCAACGGTCTCGATCACATAGGTGGCCAGTAGCGAACCGATCTGTGCTGAACGCTCATCCGATAATCCCCAAGCCTGCCCAGACAAATATCCGGCACGAAATGCATCGCCAACCCCGGTGGGATCAGCTTTGCGCTCCTCCTCCGGAACAGTCACTGCAACCGGATCCATGCCGCGACGTTCGATTCGTGCACCAGCGGGTCCCAAAGTGGTAACGCGAACCTCAACCATCGATGCAATGTCAGAAGGAGTCCAACCAGTTTTCTGCTCAATGAGTGCGGACTCGTACTCATTTGTAAACAAATACAGCGCCCCTTCAATGAGCGGCTTGATCTCTTCACCGTCCATGCGAGCGAGTTGCTGCGAGGGGTCAGCAGCAAAGGGGAATCCGCGCAAACGACATTCCTCCGTATGGCGCGTCATCGCCTGCGGATCATTGGCACCGATAAGTACAACATCTGGCGCACCCACCCGGTCAACGATGGGCTTGATTTCGATATTTCGAGCCTCCGACATTGCACCCGGATAGAAAGATGCGATTTGGTTTTGTTCAGAGTCGGTGGTGCAGACGAATCGGGCCGTGTGATGCACGTCAGAGATGTGCACCGCGGTCGTATCAACCCCGTGCCGGTTCAGCCAGGACTCGTAATCAGCAAAGTCTGGGCCAACTGCGCCGACGAGAACGGGCTTCAGGCCAAGGCAGCCCATCCCGAACGCAATGTTGGGAGCCACTCCTCCTCGTCGAATCTGGAGTTCCTCCACCAAAAAGGAGAGGGAAACCTTGTCGAGTTTTTCCGCGACGAGGGAGTCTGAGAACTTTCCGGGGAAAGTCATCAGGTGGTCAGTGGCGATAGATCCGGTGATCAGAATGGACACGAGACTGGACACTACCGTTCCAGCCCATCAAATCCCCGAAAGCGCTGCTCTCAGCCGACCCATTTCGCGCTCAACTGCTGCCCGAGATCTAGTAGCGCGTTGCGCTGCTTGACGGAAATTCTGGTAGCCGGATTCACATACGCAAAAGTTTCGATGATCGCGTCGCCTGCTTGGGTGTACACCCCAAGGACGGATGTCCGGTCCCGGTATCGCTTGTCTGTGTCATTGAAGCGGGCGTTGACCTGAACAAAAAACACCTCATACTCACCACCCGCGGGTGAGCCCGTCGACGTGATGTCTTTGATGCTGCCCGTAGGACCATTTGCAGCCGTACGCACGCCATTACAGGTACTCAGCCCAGTTGCAAGAGTCTGGAAAGACGCCTGCGCAGCAGCAGCCGTGGGGAATTGGTACACCCGCTCCATGACGTCGGTGTACGTCTTTTTGTTGCGGGTTTCAATGTCCACCACGAACTGCGAGGAAGGGGCCGGAACACTCACCAGTGTTTTACCCTCAGGAGTACCGCAAATTCCGATGGATTTGCCAATGACCTTGGAATTGAAGTCGTAATCCTTAGCCTTACCGAAAATGGCAGGAACTTCAGTTTCGTTCAACATGTTGGCCTTGGCCTCGGAATCAGTCACGGCACTGGCAGCCGGTGCTCCCAGAACCGCACTCATCAAAACCCCGCCGACGATTCCCGCAGCAACTCGTTGCAACATCATGAAATATTTCTACACAGATCAGTGGAAAGAGTCGCCGCAAGCACACGAGCCCGTTGCTTGTGGGTTGTCGATCGTGAAGCCCTGCTTCTCGATGGTGTCAACAAAATCGATCGTGGCACCGCTGAGGTAAGGAGCACTCATCCGGTCAGTAACAACGTTGACCCCACCAAAATCCTTGATGACGTCGCCATCGAGGCTGCGGTCGTCGAAAAAGAGTTGGTAGCGGAGCCCCGAGCAGCCACCTGGCTGAACTGCTACACGCAGCGCAAGGTCTTCACGACCTTCTGAATCGAGCAGGGCCTTCACCTTGGTAGCTGCAGTTTCGGTGAGCAGGATTCCGTCTGTCACCTGATCTGACACCGGGCTGGTGGTCTCTGTCGACATTTTCTTCTCCTTCATGAACGGGGTCTTGAAAGCGGAGCCTCGGGGTGGGTACCACTGGAATGAACCCGGGTGGTCACCTTTTTATTCCCTAAGCCTGCCTCAGAATGGCACACACCGCCTGCCGAGGTGTGCACCCGGGCACCGAGTGCGACACTTAGCGAATGACCGGAACGTTTGTCGAACCAACCCCCACCCCTTTGGCACTTCTCCTTTTGGGCCAGCAAGCAGACCCCGAGAGCGAGCGGGGGGTCGAATGCCCGGGAGACCTGCCAGCCCCATCTGACCCTGATCTGGTCAATCGAGCACGCGCGGCAAAGGCTGCACTGGGAGATCGGGTTTTCATCCTCGGTCACCACTACCAGCGCAATGAGGTCATTGAATTTGCCGATGTCACAGGCGACTCCTTCAAGCTGGCCCAACAAGCTGCCGCCCACCCTGAGGCTGAATTCATCGTGTTCTGTGGGGTCCACTTCATGGCGGAGAGCGCCGACATCCTCACGAGCGCTGATCAACAAGTGATCCTTCCAGACCTAGCCGCAGGCTGCTCGATGGCCGATATGGCTGAAATCAATCAGGTTGAGGACTGCTGGGCCGCTCTCGATCGCGCCGGCGTTGCAGAGGTAACGGTGCCAATCACCTACATGAACTCCTCAGCGGCAATTAAATCTTTCACCGGCAAGCACGGCGGATCGGTGTGCACATCCAGCAACGCCGAGCGCAGCATGACGTGGGCATTCGAACAGGGTGAGAAAGTGCTCTTCCTCCCTGATCAGCACCTCGGACGCAACACTGCCGTGCGCGATCTAGGTCTTTCTCTCGACGACTGCGTGGTCTACAACCCAAACAAGCCAGACGGTGGCCTGACCCATGAGCAGATGCGGGCAGCGAAAGTGATTTTGTGGAAGGGCCATTGCTCCGTGCATGGCCGTTTCACCCCGGAGTGCGTTGACGACGTTCGCGAGCAAGTGCCCGGCATCACCGTGATCGTGCATCCTGAGTGTGCCTATGAGGTTGTGGAAAAAGCCGACATCGTCGGGTCAACAGAGAAAATCATTGCGACGATCGCAGCTGCTGAACCCGGCACCTCATTTGCCATTGGAACAGAGTTGAACCTCGTGAAGCGCATCGCACAGCAAAATCCGGACAAGCAAATTGTTTACCTCGATAAGACCGTGTGCTTTTGCTCCACGATGAATCGCATTGATCTGCCCCACTTGGTCTGGGCCTTGGAGTCGCTCTTGGCGGGAAACGTGGTCAATCAGATCGTTGTTGACGATGACACCAAAGAGTGGTCAAAGGTTGCGCTCGACCGGATGCTGGCACTACCCGGCCCTTCTGCTGCGCGGGATTAACCAGCTTTCGCCAGACCGGGTGCGTTCCACACGGCGAACCATCGCTCCATTGCAGGCTCCATTGGGAGTTCGAGGGTGAGCCGATCCCTGACTTGCATTTCAAGGATGTTGTCCCGCTGCTCAGTGTCTGGCTTTGGTGCAAAGGGGTAAAACG
>JBIISH010000077.1:0-7183 GCA_044341115.1 Candidatus Nanopelagicales bacterium | reverse complement strand
CACCACCCCACGCGCCGAGGTGTGGCAAAGGGTGGCACCGAGGTCACGTTTGGCACGTACGGACTCCAGGCTCTCGAGCCGGCGTACGTCACCAACCGTCAAATCGAGTCTGCTCGTATCGCCATCACCCGACACATTCGTCGTGGTGGCAAAGTCTGGATCACTATTTACCCAGACCGTCCGTTGACCAAGAAGCCTGCCGAAACCCGCATGGGTTCAGGTAAGGGTTCACCCGAATGGTGGGTTGCCAACGTCAAGCCAGGTCGTGTGATGTTCGAACTGTCCTACCCGGACGAGAAGGTCGCACACGAGGCGCTGACTCGCGCAATGCATAAGCTCCCAATGAAGTGCCGGATTGTCCGGCGCGATGAGGCAGGTGAGATCTGATGGCCGCAGGAATCCCCGCTGGTGAGCTGCGCAACCTTGAGACCGATGAGTTGACGGAGAAGCTTCGCGAGTCGAAGGAAGAACTGTTCAACCTCCGATTCCAAGGTGCGACTGGCCAACTTGAGAACCACGGTCGACTGCGCGCAGTCCGCAAGGACATTGCGCGTATCTACACGATCATGCGTGAGCGCGAACTGGGTATCACGCCCGTTGAGGCTGAGGAAGGTGCCGCATGAGCAGCACGACGCAGGAAGGCAAGCGCGCAGACCGCAAGGTTCGCGAAGGCCTCGTCGTAAGTGACAAGATGGATAAGACCGTCGTTGTTGCAGTCGAGGATCGCTTCAAGCACCCGCTCTACGGCAAGGTCGTGCGCCGCACGAGCAAGCTGAAGGCGCACGACGAGACCAACACCGCCGGAGTCGGCGACCGTGTACTCGTCATGGAGACCCGTCCACTGTCCGCCACTAAGCGGTGGCGCGTGGTCGAGATCCTCGAGAAGGCCAAGTAGCAAGTTCCGCCAGGCTCGTTCATGAGAACCGGCAGACGATCAGGAGAATGAAGTGATTCAGCAGGAGTCGCGACTACGAGTCGCCGATAACACGGGTGCCAAGGAAATCTTGTGCATCCGCGTACTCGGTGGTTCTGGTCGCCGTTACGCGGGCATCGGCGACGTCATTGTCGCCACCGTCAAAGACGCGATCCCAGGCGGCAACGTGAAGAAGGGTGAGGTCGTCAAGGCCGTCATCGTTCGCACGCGCAAGGAACGTCGTCGTCCAGACGGTTCATACATTCGTTTCGACGAGAACGCAGCTGTCATCCTCAAGGCCGACGGCGAGCCCCGTGGAACGCGCATCTTCGGACCTGTGGGCCGCGAACTTCGCGAGAAGAAATTTATGAAGATCATCTCGCTCGCACCGGAGGTGGTGTAGTCATGGCAAAGATCAACGTCCGTAAGGGCGACACAGTGCAGGTCATCTCCGGCAAGGACCGCGGAGTAACCGGCAAGGTCATCGAGGTCATCGTCGACTCCGATCGCGTGATCGTCGAAGGCGTCAACCGGATCAAGAAGCACACCAAGGTCGGTGAGAGCAATCGCGGCGCCAAGACGGGCGGCATCATCACCACCGAGGCTCCCATCCACGTGTCAAACGTGATGGTCGTTGACCCCGAAGACGGACGCCCCACACGCATTGGCTACCGCAAGGAGCGCGTGGAAAAGCGTCGTCCCGACGGTTCCACATACGAGGCAGAGCGCAATGTGCGTATTTCCAAGCGCACGGGTAAGGACATCTGATGAGTACCGCAACCCAGTCGATGCCACGCTTGAAGCAGCGTTATCGGGAAGAGATCGCCCCTGCATTGCAGACGGAGTTCTCATTCCCCAACGTCATGCAGATCCCCGGCGTGGTCAAGGTCGTCGTCAACATGGGCGTCGGCGAGGCAGCTCGCGACTCCAAGTTGATCGAGGGCGCGATTCGCGACCTCACCGAGATCACCGGTCAAAAGCCCCAGGTCACCAAGGCACGCAAGTCGATCGCCCAGTTCAAGCTTCGCGAGGGTCAGCCGATTGGCGCCCACGTGACACTGCGTGGCGACCGCATGTGGGAGTTCCTCGACCGTCTGCTGACGATCGCGCTGCCCCGTATCCGTGACTTCCGTGGTCTTTCTCCCAAGCAGTTCGATGGCAATGGCAACTACACCTTCGGACTCAACGAGCAGTCAATGTTCCACGAAATCGATCAGGACAAAATTGATCGCGTTCGCGGAATGGACATCACGGTCGTAACGACCGCAAAGACAGATGCGGAAGGGCGAGCATTGCTCCGCCTTCTCGGATTCCCCTTCAAGGAGGCGTGATCTAACGATGGCGAAGAAAGCACTCATCCAGAAGCAGCAGAAGGCGCCGAAGTTCAAGGTACGCGCCTACACCCGGTGCACCAAGTGTGGTCGTCCGCACGCGGTCTACCGCAAGTTCGGCCTGTGTCGCATCTGCGTTCGCGAGATGGCACACGCAGGCGAACTACCCGGAGTAACCAAGAGCAGCTGGTAAACCACTACGCCGTTGGTCCGTGAAAGCGGATACCGCGGTGAGAAAGGCCTGATGGCCATGACAATGACCGACCCGATCGCAGACATGCTTGCGCGACTGCGCAACGCAAACTCTGCGTACCACGACACCGTGTCGATGCCGCACTCGAAGATCAAGGTGAACATCGCCGAGATCCTCAAGAAAGAGGGCTACATCGGCGGCTTCCATGTGGAAGACGCTGAAGTGGGACAGAACCTTGTTCTCGACCTGAAGTACGGCCCCTCACGTGAGCGCTCCATTGCGGGCCTTCGTCGAGTGTCCAAGCCCGGCTTGCGCGTCTACGCCAAGAGCACTGCGCTGCCGCGCGTGCTCGGTGGCTTGGGAGTCGCAATTCTGTCCACGTCGTCTGGCCTGCTGACTGATCGTCAGGCCTCAGCCAAGGGTGTAGGCGGAGAAGTCCTCGCCTACGTCTGGTAAGGCGGGAAGAGAACATGTCACGTATCGGACGTTCACCCATCCCAGTTCCGTCGGGGGTCTCTGTGACCATCGACGGCCAGAAGGTGTCGGTCACCGGGCCCAAGGGCACGTTGTCCCTCGTCGTCGCTGAGCCGATCATCGTCGCGCAGGAAAATGGCGAACTCGCTGTTACCCGCCCGAACGATGAGCGCGCATCGCGAGCACTCCATGGCCTCACCCGCACCCTCGTCGCCAACATGGTCATTGGTGTTACCAATGGCTACGAAAAGGGCCTTGAGATCGTCGGCACTGGTTACCGCGTAGCCGCCAAGGGAACGGACCTCGAGTTCGCCCTGGGCTTTAGCCACCCGGTCACCGTCAAGGCGCCCGCAGGAATTTCATTCGTCGTTGAGACCCCGACCAAGTTCAAGGTTGTGGGAATCGACAAGCAGCAGGTCGGCGAAGTCGCCGCCAACATCCGCAAGATCCGCAAGCCAGAGCCTTACAAGGGCAAAGGCGTGCGGTACGAGGGTGAAGTTGTGCGCCGCAAGGCCGGAAAGGCTGGTAAGTGATGAGTTCCATCGCCCCGAAGCTCAGTGGCCGTGGCAACAAGGTTGTTGTCGGTCGCAAGCGTCGTCATATCCGAGTCCGCAAGAAGGTCGAGGGCACCACGACTCGCCCCCGTCTCGTGGTCACCCGGTCAGCCCGCCACGTCGTCGCTCAGATTGTCGACGACTCAGTGGGTCGCACCCTCGCATCCGCCTCCACCATGGAAGCTGATCTGCGCGGAGCATCTGATGACAAGTCGGCCAAGGCCCGCAAGGTCGGTCAGCTCGTCGCAGAGCGCGCCAAGAAGGCCGGCGTTGACACCGTCGTCTTCGATCGTGGCGGCAACCGCTACCACGGTCGCGTGGCAGCACTCGCTGACGGCGCACGCGAAGCCGGCCTGACCTTCTAGGTCAACGAACTCACACAGACAGACTTTTCGAACTTCAACACGGAAGAGGTAGACCCATGGCAGATACCACGCGCCGCTCAGGCGGCGGTGGCGAACGCAAGGAGCGCAAGGATCGCGCTCCTCGCGAGGAGAAGTCGGCGTTCGTAGAGCGCGTCGTCGCCATCAATCGCGTCTCCAAGGTCGTCAAGGGCGGACGTCGCTTCAGCTTCACCGCACTCGTCGTAGTGGGCGATGGCGATGGCATGGTGGGCGTTGGCTACGGAAAGGCCAAGGAGGTGCCCGCGGCAATCGCCAAGGGTGTCGAAGAGGCCAAGAAGCACTTCTTCCGTGTGCCACGTATCCAGGGCACCATCCCGCATCCCGTCACCGGAGAAGCTGCCGCTGGTGTGGTCATGCTTCGCCCGGCCGCTCCCGGTACCGGCGTCATCGCCGGTGGCCCGGTTCGCGCCGTGTTGGAGTGCGCTGGCATCCACGACATCCTCAGCAAGTCGATGGGCTCAGACAACGCGATCAACGTCGTGCACGCTGCCGTCGCCGCGCTGAAGATGCTCGAGACTCCTGAGCAGGTCGCTGCTCGTCGCGGACTCCCGCTCGAAGACGTTGCACCCGCCGCGCTCCTGCGCGCCCGTGCAGCAGGGGCAGGTGCCTGATGGCTCGGCTCAAGGTGACTCAGACAAAGTCCAAGATCGGTGGCACCCACGGCCAGCGCAACACGCTGCGTTCGCTGGGTCTCAAGCGGATCGGCGACACCGTTGTGAAAGAAGATCGTCCCGAAATTCGTGGCATGGTGAACACCGTGATCCACCTGGTTGTTGTTGAAGAGGTGGAGTAGAGATGGCTCTCAAGGTCCATCATTTGCGCCCGGCGCCGGGCTCCAAGACGGCGAAGACTCGTAAGGGTCGTGGCGAGGCATCAAAGGGCAAGACTTCGGGCCGTGGCACCAAGGGCACAAAAGCCCGTTACCAGGTGCCGGCGAGCTTCGAAGGCGGCCAGATGCCGTTGCACATGCGTCTGCCCAAACTCAAAGGCTTCAAGAGCCCGAACAAGGTCGAGTTCCAGGTAGTCAACGTTTCGGCGATCGAGAAGCTTTTCCCCAAGGGTGGAGCCATCACGGTGGCAGACCTCGTTGCTGTTGGTGCGGTCCGCAAGGGTCAGCCTGTCAAGGTTCTGGGCCAAGGGGACATCTCGGTGGCCGTGCAGGTGACCGCGGATAAGTTCTCGGGTATTGCCCGTGACAAGATCGTGGCTGCAGGCGGTTCGGTTACCGAGATCTAGAAGGAGGCACAGTGCACATCAGTGCGTTCGGTGCGGCCTTTCGGACCCCGGATCTACGCAAGAAGATCATCTTCACGCTTGCTCTTCTTGCCGTGTACCGGTTGGGTTCGGTTCTGCCGACCCCAGGTGTTGACTACGCCGCTATTCAGCGGTGTATCGACGTGGTCCAAGACAACTCCGTCTATGCGCTGATCAACCTCTTCAGTGGTGGTGCACTCCTCCAACTGTCGGTTTTCGCCCTCGGCATCATGCCGTACATCACGGCCAGCATCATCCTTCAACTTCTGACCGTCGTCATTCCTCGATTGGAAATGCTGAAGAAGGACGGCCAATCAGGTCAAGCAAAAATCACGCAGTACACGCGCTACGTCACCATCGGCCTGGCCATTTTGCAGTCCACCGCGATCCTTTCCCTCGCGCGAACCCCGGGTGCGCTGTTCAGCGGATGTAATGAGCAGATCATCCCGAACCAAGGCGTGTGGGTCATCCTGGTCATGGTCATCACCATGACCGCGGGCACCGCGGTGGTCATGTGGTTCGGTGAGTTGATCACCGAGCGCGGCGTTGGCAACGGCATGTCCCTGCTGATCTTCACCTCGATTATTGCCACGATTCCTTCACAGTTCGCCTCGATTTGGGGCAGCCGCGGGGCCTTCGCATTCTTCATGACGGTTCTGGTCGGCCTCGTCGTTATCGCTTTCGTGGTCTTCGTCGAGCAGGCTCAGCGCCGCATTCCGGTGCAGTACGCGAAACGAATGGTTGGCCGCCGAATGTATGGCGGCACGTCGACCTACATTCCACTCAAGGTCAACATGGCCGGTGTTATCCCGGTCATCTTCGCCTCGTCGCTCTTGTTCCTGCCCACGCTTCTCGTTCAGCTCACCGGCAGCCAAGAGGGCTGGGCGCAGTGGGTCCAACAGAACTTTGGCAACGGTACGGGTTCGTGGTACCTGCTCACGTACTTCCTGCTGATCGTCTTCTTCTGTTACTTCTACGTCTCGATCACGTTCAACCCGGTCGAGGTCGCAGACAACATGAAGAAGTACGGCGGCTTTATCCCTGGCATCCGCGCCGGCCGCCCCACCGCCGAATACCTGCAGTACGTGCTCACTCGCCTCACCGCGCCGGGCTCGCTCTACCTCGGGTTGATCGCGATCGTGCCGGTCTTCGCCTTCGGTTTCTTGGGTGTAGCCAACGACTTCATCTTCGGCGGCACCAGCCTGCTCATCATGGTGGGCGTCGGCCTTGACACCGTTAAGCAGATTCAGTCGCAGTTGCAGCAGCGCAATTACGAAGGCTTCCTGAACTAATGCGCCTGTTGATCATGGGACCTCCGGGGGCGGGGAAGGGGACTCAGGCAGCATTCATTGCGCGAACCCTCGGCATCCCGCATATCTCTACCGGCGACATCTTTCGTGCCAACGTCACGCAGGGCACGCCTCTTGGCATTGAAGCTTCGCGTTACATGGATGCCGGTGAGTATGTTCCCGACACTGTGACTAATGCGATGGTGCGAGACCGACTGAGTCAAGACGATTGCAACCCCGGCTTCTTGCTCGACGGCTACCCGCGCACGCCAGAGCAGGTGGGTGAACTTGATGCAATCTTGCATTCCGATGGCCACAACCTCGACACCGTCATTGAGCTCACTGTAGAGATCGACGCTGTTGTCGCTCGCCTAGTTAAGCGTGCGCAAGAGCAAGGCCGGGCCGACGACACTGAAGACGTGATTCGTCGCCGCCTTGAGCTGTACGCCGAGCAGACCGCGCCTCTTCTTGCCATCTATCGCAGCCGTGGCATTTTGATCCAGGTCGATGGCCTTGGTGACATCACCGACGTGACTGGCCGCATCTTTGCGGTGCTCGGCGTCGAATTTTGATTGCGCAGGTTTCATGATGTTCGGCAATCGTGAGAAAATCGAAATCAAATCAGCTGATCAACTTGCCACGATGCGAGCTGCCGGTCTTGTTGTAGCAAAAACCCTTGAAGCTGTTCGTGTTGCTGTGCGAGCCGGCGTTACAACACGTGAACTCGCGGAGATCGCGCGCGACGTAATGTCTTCCAACAACGCAACGCCT
>JBIISH010000251.1:0-3158 GCA_044341115.1 Candidatus Nanopelagicales bacterium | reverse complement strand
CGGTGTGACGTGCACGGTTTCTGATGATGCACGCTCTCTAATGATGTTCGTAATCTCGAGCATGATCGACGTGAGATCGAAGTCTTTGGGAGTGAAGACGGCTGCGATGCCGTGCTCGCCCAACCACCGGGCATCGGACTCGGGGATGATGCCACCGACGATCACCGGGACATCGCCTGCACCAGCAGCTTTGAGCCCCTCCACTATGCGCGGCACGAGTTCCGCGTGTGATCCTGACAGGATCGAAATGCCCACGCAGTCCACGTCTTCATCTATCGCAGCGCGCACGATCTGTTCCGGAGTCAATCGGATGCCCTGGTAGATCACTTCAAACCCGGCATCGCGAGCAGCCATGGCAACCTGCTCGGCACCGTTGGAGTGACCATCGAGTCCGGGCTTTGCTACCAGCAGGCGCAGCGGGCGGCCAAGTTCAGCAGCGGTCTGGGCTACTAGTTCACGAGCTTGATCCATGCCTTCACGCGTTGTGGTGGGGGTGAGCGCTCCAACTCCGGTGGGTGCGCGGTACTCGCCAAACCAGTCGCGCAGTACTTGGGCCCATTCACCCGTGGTGACGCCCGCCCGCGCACATTCGATTGATGGTGGCATGAGGTTGGTGCCATCGATGGCGGTGGCGCGCAGGTGCTCGAGTGCTGTTGCGGCGGCCTGTTCATCTCGTGCAGCGCGCCATGCAGTGACCGAGGCGATCGCTTCAGCCTCAACTGCCGGGTCAACACGCATGATCGCGCGATCAAGGTTTTCTGTGAGCGGGCTGGGCTCAGTCTCCGTCAGGTGATTAACGCCGACAATGTATTCCGCACCCGATTCGATCCGGGCCCGGCGCTCAGCGTGAGATGCCACGAGTTGCGCTTTCATATAGCCAGATTCAATGGCGGCCATTGCTCCGCCCATCGCTTCGATTCGCTCAAGTTCTGCGGTTACTTCAGCGATCAGCTCGTCGGTCTTGTTTTCGATGATCACTGAGCCATCGAAAATATCGCCGTACTCGAGTAGGTCCGTTTCATAGGCCAGTACCTGCTGCATGCGCAGTGACCACTGTTGGTCCCAGGGGCGCGGCAGGCCGAGCGCTTCATTCCAGGCAGGCAGTTGGATTGCGCGGGCGCGGGCGTTCTTAGACAGTGTCACGCCGAGCATTTCCAAGACAATGCGCTGCACGTTGTTTTCCGGCTGCGCTTCAGTCAGGCCAAGTGAATTGACCTGCACGCCGTAACGGAAACGTTGCGCATCAGGATCGGTTACGCCGTAACGGGTTCGAGTGATTTCCGCCCACATCTCTGTGAAGGCGCGCATCTTGCACACCTCTTCAACAAAGCGAACACTTGAATTCACAAAGAAGGAGATCCGGCCGACTACGGCTGGCAGTGATTCCGCAGGGATCTGACCGCTATCGCGAACAGCGTCGAGAACAGAGATTGCAGTGGCGAGTGAGAACGCCATCTCTTGAACAACCGTGGCTCCTGCTTCTTGCAGGTGGTAGGAGCAGATGTTGATCGGATTCCATTTGGGAGTGTTGACCACGCTCCACGCGATCATGTCGGAGATCAATCGCAGCGATGGTTCCGGCGGGAAGATGTAGGTGCCACGCGAGAGGTATTCCTTCACGATGTCGTTCTGTGTGGTTCCAGTAAGCGCTATTGGGTCGATCCCTTGTTCTTCAGCGAGGGCAACGTAGAGCGCAAAGAGCCACATGGCCGGGGCGTTGATCGTCATCGATGTGTTCATCGCGTCGAGTTCGATGTTGTTCAGCAAAATGCGCATGTCGCCCAAGTGAGAAATGGGCACTCCAACTTTTCCCACTTCACCGCGCGCCATAACGTGATCGGGGTCATAACCAGTTTGCGTGGGCAGGTCGAAGGCGATGGACAGGCCGGTTTGGCCTTTACTCAGGTTGTGGAGATACAACTCATTTGATTGCGCCGGCGTTGAATGGCCTGCGTAGGTGCGCATGACCCACGGACGATCCTTTGCCACCTCAGCCATCGGTGCTGCCAGATGTAGGTTCCTGGAATCGATTGATCTCATTGATATGCAGTGCGCGCAGCTCCGTGTTCAGCACACCGAGTCCGGGTTCAGGGGCCAGAGCGAGCACACCGACCTTGCCCTGGTGCGTGTTTTGGTACACCTCGTATGCGGCTTGCCCGGCATCTTGTAGCGCAAATGTCTTCGAGAGCGTGGGGTGAATCATCCCTTTGGCAATCAATCGGTTCGCCTCGTGTGCTTCGCGGTAATTAGCAAAGTGGCTACCCACAATGCGCTTCAGGCTCATCCAGAGATATCTGTTGTCGTATTCATGCATGAACCCGCTGGTCGATGCGCAGGTGGCGATGGTGCCGCCCTTTCGGGTCACATAGACACTGGCTCCGAAGGTTTCCCGGCCCGGGTGCTCAAAGACGATGTCAGGGTCATCGCCGCCGGTGAGCTCGCGAATCTTTTTGCCGAACCGCTGCCATTCGCGTGGATCCTGCGTGTTTTCATCTTTCCAAAACTTGTAATTTTCGACGCTTCGATCGATCACAAGTTCTGCACCCATGTCCCGGCACAGTTGCGCCTTTGCCTCGCTAGAGACAACACACACCGGGATAGCGCCACCGTTGAGTGCGTACTGGGTGGCATAGGAGCCAAGCCCACCCGATGCGCCCCAGATCAACACAACATCGCCCTGCTTCATGCCGGCGCCGTTACGCGACACCAGCTGCCGGTAGGCGGTGGAGTTCACCAGGCCAGGTGATGCAGCTTCTTCCCATGTGAGATGTTCAGGTTTGGGCATGAGTTGATTGCCTTTAACGATGGCGAGTTCAGCGAGACCACCGAAGTTGGTCTCAAATCCCCAGATGCGTTGCTCGGGATCAAGCATGGTGTCGTTGTGGCCCATGGGTGATTCAAGTTCGACGCTCAAGCAGTGGGCCACGACTCGATCGCCTGGCTTCCATGCATTTACACCGGGCCCTACGCGCAGCACCACTCCAGCCGCATCTGAACCGATCACGTGATACGGCAGGTCATGCCGTTGCGCATCGATATGGGATTTCGCATAGCGGCTCAAAAAACCAAACGTTGAAACAGGTTCGAAGATCGAGGTCCACACGGTGTTGTAGTTCACGCTCGACGCCATCACGGCGAGAAGTACTTCACCCGCAGCC
>JBIISH010000197.1:0-4049 GCA_044341115.1 Candidatus Nanopelagicales bacterium | reverse complement strand
AGCCAACTCCGGCACCGGCACCTCATCGAGGTGCAGCGAGGAACGAGGGTCCTTATCGCGCGAGGCGACGCCCTCAAACATGTTTTCGTCGTCCTTGTGAATCGTGATAGCTCGATACGAATCGGGAACGGTGATGTCGGCGAAATCTTCTGCGGCACCTTGGTTTTCGATGGCTTCGAGGATTTTCTTCATGATGCACTTCTCCTCAATCGGACGCGGTAGGAATACATGTCGGGCAGGAATGCGCTAATTGCTAACTGCACGGGGTTTCCGTCGCGGTCTCGATATAACCGATCAATGCGCAGCAGAGGGTCTCCCGGCTCGCAATCCAAAGTCGCAGCAACATCGTCGGATGCAGCAATCGCAGTAATGCTTTGATCGGCCTCGGCGATGGGGCTGTCGAGCAAATCATCAAGGACGCCGATCAATGTGATCCGGCTAATCGTTCCACGACTAATCGCGCCAACACTGGCAAGTTCGGGCACCGTAGAAAGTCGCGTGGTGATGTCGGGAGGGAAGAACGCATCGGTCACGCTGTAAGGCCGACCTTCATGCACCCTGCGAAAACGCAGCGTGCCCACCGAGTCATCGGCGCAGTGCAGCCGGCCTGCTGCAGCAACATCAATACGTGTGGTGAGCGGCTCAATCAATTCCAGTTCGGGGTTAAGCGTTGTGCCCATCAGTTCTTCCATCGATCCGAACTGCTGCTGAAATGGTCGGCCAGCAGGTGAAACAAAAGTTCCCCGACCGGCTACGCGGTACACCAAACCAGAACTGACAAGTTCTTGAAATGCTCGTCGAACTGTTTGCCGGCTCAGGCCGTGGCTCTCCACCAGTTCTGCCTCAGTGGGAAGGGCTTCTTCTTGGGCGTAGGTGCCCGAAAGAACGTCTCTACTTAATTCGTCGGCAAGGAGCCGATAAGCGGGCTCAACTCGTTGCGACATGGGATGGCTCCTGCGCTCTTACGGTCTCTGGAGAACTATGTCTAGGGCCGCTCCGGCCATATGTCAAGATTTGGCCGTACATTTGCCAATCTGGGCCTGATGGCCGCGCGGTGAGCAGCCCCCTGACCCACCTGTATTGTTCTCGTGGTTCGCCTCACGGCGATCACGGCAGGTTGCCCGAGCGGCCAATGGGAGCGGACTGTAAATCCGTCGGCTAACGCCTTCGAAGGTTCGAATCCTTCACCTGCCACACGCGGGGCCCTTAGGGGCCCTTCGTCGTTTCTAGTCGAAGGGGTACTCAACCCCGGTCAACTTCTCACTGACATTCCATAACCTGCGGGCGCTCGCCTCATCCTTGGCAGCACTAGACCGGCCCACGATTTTTGGAAAACCTTTCACTTCGCCTCGACCGTCAGGGCCCACGTAGGTATCACCGGGCAGACCAGGGGCGGTAGCTGCAAAAAGGGTGGGCAATGCCCCCATCTCTGCGGACTGCGCAATGACCGACGTTGCAAGGGCCGTGATGCGCTCCTCAAGCCGGGCCCCGCGAAGCTGCGGACTCCGGGCTTGCAGGTTGGTAGAGGCAAAACCGGGGTGGGCTGCCATGGCTTTGATATGCATCCCGCTCGCGGTGAGCCGGCGTTGCAGTTCAGCGGTGAACAGCAGGTTCGCGAGCTTGCTCTGCCCATAGGCGCCCCACGAGCGGTATTTGCTCTCGCCCATGAGGTCGTCGAAATTCACCGAGCGGGCCATCTTGTGGGCCGATGAGGCAACGGTGACCACTCGCGATTGCGGCCGGGCTACTAAAGCCGGCAGGAGCAGCCCGGTGAGGGCAAAGTGCCCCAAATGGTTGGTGGCCAGCTGCATTTCGAAACCATCCACGCTGACTCTTCGTGGGATCGCCATGATGCCGGCGTTGTTAATCAGTAGGTCCAGCCCTTCGGGATGGGCCAATGACCAGCTGGTCGCAAACTCGCGCACGCTGGCGAGGTCGGCCAGGTCCAGCCTCATGATCTCGACGGTCCCGGTCATGGCACCGGCTGCCTCGCGGCCCTTCTCCAGATCTCGCACTGCCATGGTCACGAAGGCGCCCGCAGCGCTCAGAGCAGCGGCGGTCACGGCCCCGATCCCGGAATTGGCCCCGGTCACGATCACTTCGCGGCCAGTCAGGTCAGGGATGTCAGATGCGTTCCAGCGAGCGTTTTTCTCCATATATCTAGTGTGCTGCAACCGGGCGATTCGCGCTGCAGGGAGCGATTGGGTTTTCACCCCAGCCCTTGTGTACGCTTGCGGGGCTTCACGCCCCTTTAGCTCAGTCGGCAGAGCGTCTCCATGGTAAGGAGAAGGTCTACGGTTCGATTCCGTAAAGGGGCTCGGTCACAACCGGTGAGAATCGGGTGTGTGCGGCGGGGTAGCTCAGTTGGTAGAGCAAGCGGCTCATAATCGCTGTGTCGCCGGTTCAAGTCCGGCCTCCGCTACTCGAGGTTGGAAGGATGGGGTCGGCACCTGCCGGCGCCGGACGCTTACAGTGCAAGGCTCGCGAGAAGAGGAAGACTGATGGGTAAGGCCAGCGACGTTCGCCCCAAGATCACTTTGGCGTGCGAGGACTGCAAAGACCGCAACTACATCACCAAGAAGAATCGGCGTAATGACCCCGATCGTCTCGAGATGAAGAAGTTCTGCCCCAAGTGCGGCAAGTCCACGCTGCACAAAGAGACCCGATGATTCGGATCTCCCGTGCGTCTCGTTCACGCATGGTCACAGATGGCACCTATCGACAGGTGCTACGCCTCATTCGTAAGTAGTCACGAAAGGCGGTTCGCGGGTGCTCAATGCGAGTTTCATCGGCCGGGTGTACCCGGCTCGTGGCACCTACCTCGTGGGTCGAGAAAAGGTGCGCGAATTCGCTCGAGCAGTTCGTGCAGACAGCCCGGTAAGTCTTGACGTGGCAGCCGCTCGCGCGGCTGGTTACCAAGATCTTGTTGCGCCCGTCACATTTCCGATTGCTCTCGCCATGAAAGCCGCTGAAGTCGTGATCATGGATCCCGAACTTGGCCTCGACTATTCAGCAGTGGTACACGGTGAACAGGGTTTCTCATTCGCTCGGCCGCTTGTGGCCGGAGATGAACTCGAGATTGTGGTCACCATCGAGAACATTCGGTCCGCTGCCGGAAACGACATGATCACCGTGCGGGCAGATGCGGCAACACTTGATGGTGAACGCGTGGTGACGGCAACGATGTTGCTGGTAGCGCGGGGGACAGCCGCATGAGCATCTCCCGTTCCGAGGTGACCGTCGGCATGGAGCTGCCCTCGAAAACTTTCTCCATCACCCGTGCTGACCTCGTTACCTACGCCGGCGCGTCGGGTGATTTCAACGTCATTCATTGGAATGAGCGGGTAGCGGTTTCGGTGGGACTGCCCAATGTGATCGCGCATGGCATGTTCACCATGGGATTGGCGATCAACGTTGTGACCGACTGGGCTGGCGGGCCAGAGTTCGTCACCGATTACTCATGTCGATTCACGAGGCCAGTGGTCGTGCCCGACGATGAAGTCGGCGCCAGCATCGAGGTCAGCGCTTCTGTGCTCGAAGTAACCGAAGAGGGCACCGCGATTATTTCTTTGTCTGCGGTGTGTGAGGGTCAAACAGTGTTGGGCAAAGCCAGAGCGGTTGTTCGACTCGCATGAGCGATCAGGCTCCTGCTGACGTCACAGCTCTTGCAGTGGAACGTGTGCAGGCTCGTGCCGATAAGGACTGGGCGCGCTCCGATGAACTGCGTGATGCCATCGCCGCGGCGGGCTGGAAAGTGATTGACACTGCTTCTGGTTTTGAATTGGTAGCCAAGCCGCCTTTTGAGGTCTATGCCTCGATCAAGGATCTCGTTGCTCAGCCGCCGGTGCTGCCTGCTGTTGACCTCGTGATCGGTCTGGTTGTTGCGGGTTACCCAGAAGATGTGCGTACCTGTCTTTCTGCACTTGCATCCTTTGCTCCGCAAAATTCGCTGATCGTTGCCCTTGATTGCGCAAACATTGATGGTGCTGGTGGAGTGGTTCACGAGTTTGCAACCGAACATCCCGGACGCTTCGTTGAACTGCACATCG
>JBIISH010000076.1:0-7230 GCA_044341115.1 Candidatus Nanopelagicales bacterium | reverse complement strand
ATGAGCCGGATGCCTTCATCACGTTCCTTGACGCGCTTGATGAAAGTATTTACTCCACCACCTGAAGCGTGAATGTTCTCGAGCATCTCCAGCACAGCCTGGTTTGCGCCACCGTGCAATGGCCCGAAGAGAGCATTGATACCCGCGCTTACCGACGCAAACATGTTGGCGTGCGATGAACCCACCAGCCGAACTGTCGACGTCGAACAGTTCTGCTCATGATCCGCGTGCAAAATGAAGAGTTGATCGATCGCGCGGACCACCACCGGGTTCAGCTCATACTCCTCAGCCGGCACGCCGAAAGTCATGCGCATGAAGTTCTCGACGTAGCCGAGCGAGTTGTTCGGGTACAGGAACGGCTGGCCCACGGACTTCTTGTAGGCGTAGGCCGCAATGGTGGGCATTTTGGCGAGTAGGCGAATCGTCGAAATATGAACTTGCTCGGGGTCGAAAGGATCCAGCGAGTCTTGGTAGAACGTCGACAGAGCCGACACCGCAGAGGAGAGCACCGGCATCGGGTGTGCCTCACGCGGGAAGCCATCGAAGAAACGTCGGAGATCTTCATGAAGCATGGTGTGCTTGCTGATGGAATTCTCGAACTCTGCGAGTTCCGCAGCGGTGGGTAGATTGCCATAAATCAACAAATACGACGTCTCGAGAAACGTTGACTCTTGGGCCAACTGGTCGATGGGATACCCGCGGTACCGCAGGATGCCTTCGTCGCCATTGATGTAGGTGATCGCGGATTGACAGGAAGCGGTGTTCACGAATCCGTGGTCAAGGGTCACCCGACCGGTCTCGCGCAGCAACGGCGAGATGTCGATTCCGGACTCGCCCACCGTTGATGGCACGCTCGCCAAAGGCAGATCGCCTTCGGGGTAGCGCAATGAAATTTCAGTCACCGTGACCTCCTGCCGTGAGCGTACCGATCCAGTCGCACTCCATGAAGTTCAGGCCTCACACTCCATCGAACGTTCACGGCGCTCGCACCCGGGCGAAATCACCAAAACACGGGGAATTTCATTGACCTTTTGGCGAATTGACCCGGGAAGCGGGCGAAATCGACAGGGAGGGTGTGACGAGGCTCACTCTGCGACGAGGCTCACTCTGCGACGAGACGCGCCGCTGCCGCTGCCACGTGTTCATCTGTGGCCGTAATCGCTACGCGAATGTGCTGCTCTCCAGCACGTCCGTAGAACGCTCCGGGCGTCACGATCACACCGCGTTGCGCACACCAGCGCACCGAATCCCAACTGTCTTCACCGCGGCTAGACCACAAATACAAGCCCGCCTCGCTGTGATCGATGCGAAACCCTGCCGTTTCCAGAGCACCGCGCAAGAGCGTGCGCCGCTGCGCATAGCGCACTCTTTGCGCGAGGACATGCTCATCATCGAGTAGGCAGGCAATCGCCGCCCGCTGCACCGGCGATGGCACCATCAAGCCAAGGTGTTTTCGAACCGCCAAGAGCCCTGCCGTGAGTGCTGGGTCACCGGCCACAAAACCGAATCGGTAGCCCGCAAGGTTGGATCGCTTAGACAACGAATGCAACGCGAGGAGCCCGGTCAGATCGCCGTCGTTAACCCTCGGGTCCAGGATCGAAACCGGCTCCGCCTCCCAACCAAGTTCGATGTAGCACTCATCGCTGACCAGGATCACACCCGCTCGCCGAGCCCATGAGACGAGTTCGCGAAGGCGTTCCACGGTAAGGACCGCTCCGGTGGGATTACTTGGTGAGTTAATCCATGCCAACTTGGCTCCAGCCACCGATTCAGGCTCGTCGGTGACCACCACATTGGCTCCAGCGACAACTCCGCCCACTGCGTAGGTCGGGTAGGCGACCTCTGGAATGGTCATGATGTCTGCGGCGCCAAGCCCCAATTGGATCGGGAGGCTGGCCACCGCTTCTTTGGAGCCGATGCTCGGCAAGAAACCCACATTGGCCGGTACGCCGAGACGGCGCTGCATCCAATCCACTGCGGCATCCCGTAATTCGGGGATCCCTAACGTGGTGGGGTAGCCGGGCGAATTTGCCGCTTCACGCAGCGCTGCACGAGCAATTTCCGGGGTGGGATCGACGGGTGTGCCGATGGACAGGTCGACGACACCATCGGCGTGCTCGCGAGCAATGGCTACATAAGGCGCCAACGTGTCCCAAGGAAAATCTGGGAGACGTTCCCAGCGAGTCACGCTCAGTGCTCGTGCACCTGCGGCGGGACCTCAGCGAGAAGCGGAACATCAAAGCTCTGCGCGCCGAGTTTGGCTGCTCCACCGGGTGAACCGAGCTCTACAAAGAACTCAGCATTAGCGGCGGTGTAGTCCTTCCACTCATCAGGAACATCGTCCTCGTAGAAGATGGCTTCGACCGGACACACGGGTTCGCAGGCACCGCAATCAACGCACTCATCGGGCTGGATGTACATCATCCGATCGCCTTCGTAGATGCAATCGACTGGGCATTCCTCAATACAGGCCTTGTCCTTGAGGTCTACACAGGGGAAAGTGATGACGTACGTCACTGACGCCTCCGAAATTTGTCGGGATGGTGCTGGATCTCGCAGGTATCCCTGCGGTCAGGGCAAACGTACACGCTCTGGTCGCCACTTGCGCACGGCGCACGCCCACCTAGGCTGCAGACGTGCGCCTCTATGACACCCAGGCTCGTTCGGTCGTCGAGATCTTGCCTTCTTCGCCCGGTCGCCTCCTGATGTACGCCTGCGGACCCACCGTCTATCGCGATGCCCATGTGGGAAATATGCGGACCTTTCTGCTGGCTGACCTCATCAGTCGGGTGGCCCAAGTGTCTGGCCTGCAGGTGCAACTCATCTCAAACATCACCGATGTGGGCCACATGGCCGACGACACAGGGCTTGGCGGTATCGACGAAGGCCAGGGCGACGGTGAAGACCGCGTTTTGCAGCAGTCGGTTCACGAGAATCGGACGGCCTTGGAAGTTGCGCGTCACTATGAAGATGCGTATCACAAAGATCTGGCAGCGCTCAATATCCGGCCTGCTGATGAATATCCGCGGGCGAGTGAGTCCATCGACGACATGATTGAACTCATCTCGGATCTGCTCGACCGGGGTAACGCGTACATTGGCAAAGACGGATCAGTCTTTTTCTCTGCAGAAAGCGTGCCCGACTATGGCGCACTCAGCGGCAACCGCCTTGATCAACTCAGACCCGGGCATCGCCAAGAAAGCGACGAGGACTCGCCCAAGAGGTTCCATGCCGACTGGGCCCTGTGGAAGTCGGCGGGCCCGAAGAGAACGCAACTGGTGTGGGATACCCCGTGGGGAGTCGGATTTCCCGGGTGGCATACCGAGTGCAGTGCGATGAGCCGACGTCATCTCGGCACCACCATCGACGTGCATACGGGCGGCATCGATCTTCGCTTTCCGCATCACGAGGATGAGCGGGCGCAGAGCAACGCCGTGTCCGGCCACGAAGTGGTGCGTCATTGGGTGCATGGCGAACATTTGCTCTTCGAAGGTCGCAAGATGAGCAAATCCGCAGGGAACGTCGTTCTTGTATCTGACGTGGAAGCGCGCGGGCTCGACCCACTCGCCCTGCGGCTTTCTTTCCTCCAGCACCGCTACCGCCAACAAATGAACCTGACATGGCAGGCGCTTGAGGGTGCCGATGCAACGATCCAACGATGGCGTCAGTTGGTGGCAGCGTGGGCCACTGAACCCTCGGCTGCCATGCCGGCATCGACAACTTCAGAGCTCCTCGAATTTGCCAATGACGATTTGGATTTTCCACGAGTGATCAACACACTGCGCGAGGTGGAAAAAGACGACACCGTCTCAGCCGGCAGCAAATTTGAACTATTTGTCTTTGTGGACCGGTTACTCGGCCTTGATCTTGCTCGCGATGTCGGTAAGCCCGTGGTTGCCCGCGAGATTCCCGCTGAAATAACAGCGTTGTTGGAGGTGCGCGCACAGGCGCGAGCAGACAAGGATTGGGCGGCTGCAGATCGGCTACGCGATGAACTTGCTGAGCTGGGTTTCCCCGTGAAAGACACGCCGAATGGCCAAGAGCTCGCTCACTAAAAAGCCGCGTCAAGCGTTCGATTGCTGCTTTTTATCTTTCTTCTTTTCCGGCTTCTGATCTTTCTTCTTCTCTGGCTTCTTCTCACGCTCCGCGCCGCCGGACGCCGTATTTTCGAACGTATCTCCATCAACCGCTACCGATGGTGACGGGGAAGGCTCAGCCGAAGGATCTACTGCACCGGGTTTCTTTGGCTTCTTGTCGTTCTTTCCGCCCTTTTCCTCGTCATCCTTGGGCTTCTTGCCGCAAATCACGTTCGGACCAGCCCGGTACACCGTGGTGATCGTTTCGCGGTTGACTTCTTTGCCATCGTTAATAAAGACCCGGTCGACGTTGATGGTGAACCCATCAACACCGGTCTGCGAGCTGCACTGCTCCGACTTGTTGTAGATCGTGGGGTATTTGCGAATATTGGTGCGAGGCCCAAACTCGGCGAGGATTTCATCGTACGTTGGCGTGCCCCAGAATGAGACTGTCATGGAGGTGTTGGTCATCTTGGTCGTGATGAAAACAGCATTCGGGGTGGTGTTGGTGAACTTCATGTCAAAAATTCCCCAGGCCACTGTTGCTTCGAGGCCAGGCTGGTAACGCGAGATGTAAATGGAGTGGGCGCGCGTATCAGTCTTCTCCATGCCGGCAAAAAATGCCGCGGTCCACACAGCTGTAGTTGCTGCAGAAACACCGCCGCCGAGTTGCTCATCAAATACCCCACCCACACCAATCACAGTGCCCACCGTGTAACCGTTGGCGACTGTGCGCTCTTTGATGGTGTCGTTCATGGAGAATGTTTCTCCTGGCATCAGCAAAGTGCCATTGACGTACTCGGCTGCTCTACCAATGTTGATTGATCGATAGGCCGCAGCGGGGAAATTCTGAGTGAAGGTGGAAATGCGGGTGGTTATTCCTAATTCTCGGGCAGCCTCCGTTGTCAACGCCGGCTGTAGCACTCCGAGTGTGACGGTGGTAGTCCGGGCAGCCCCGGTGGCATTGAGCACCGTGGCTACCTTGGCTGCGAGCTCGTCATCTGACACGCCAGAACCCACTACGGCAGGGACCACCACTGGACTGCCCTGACGAATTCTGAACGTGGCATCACGACCGGGAACCTCGACTGCCTTTAGCTCAGGAGCAATTGCAGACTGCAAAACAGCGCCATCCAAAACGGGAATGAAGTCATTTCCCTCGCGGGTAAAACTCAATGCCCTGGCAATTGTTTGTGCCGGGATCACGATGCTCTGACCCGATGCCACAACAGTTACAGGCTCTGACACTGCTTTTTCCGCGAGTGCAACAGATGCTTGAGCCTGCTCGGGGGTGATCACCGGAGCGGTTATCACGACGGTGGCTTCAATGGGCTTGCGCGGTAACAGGAAGGCGGCGGTGAGTTGCTCGCGGGTGAAGGCCTCATCGAGTTCGAATCCGTCTTTGCCGGTGGTGAGTACCGGTTGGCCGTTCGTCATGGTCAATGTGGGTTCGACAGGCTCAGTCGATAAAGACTCGGCAATAGCGGCAACTTGTTCTGTGAGAGCTGCCTCGTCAATGGTGACTATCGGTTCAATGGTGCGCTCACCGATGAGATCACCCACAAGGGCAAATGGATTCCAATTGCGACCTGTGGCCTGCGCGATAGTCGCAGCTGTATCCAGTTCCATTCCCGCCTCGGCAGGCACCACAGCCACCGAGGAGGGTCCGTACTCCAGTGTGATCTTCTTCGCGGCCCGGCGCCCGAGGCGCTCTTCCAGGGCCTGCTCAGCTTCGGCTGCGGACAGGCCACCGATCGGCAGCCCTGCGACCGTGGTGCGCGGCCGCACTCCATCTCCTGAGGCGAGCACCACACCTACGTAGACCACCAGGAGAGCCGCGATGACTCCCACAACCGTGAAGAGGACCTTTCGAGACATTGGAGCGGCCGGCTCCTCACTCTGGTGCTCGGCCACGAAAAACGCTCCCCAACTCGAAGTTCTCATGAATGTAAGCCATGGGCGCGGGTGAAAAATCCCGCGGTCCCCAGCCAGTTACAGATATTACGTTGCTAACTGGTCCAACTTCGTTGCCCGACGCGCGCTCTTGCAGAACTGCGACGTTTCAGGAACGGTCAACGGTTCCGCGCGGGAGTGGAAAAGTTGCTAGGCCAGCCCCAAGTACCACTCCGGCGATGAGATATCCGAATTGCCGGGAACCAGAACTCAGCGCTAAATCCCCCGAAGCGGTTTCCGTCGCCAAGAAGAGGGTCGCAGCCAGCCAGGCCAGGAATAGCAGCCAAGCCCCCCATCGGGCCTGAGCCGCCCACGCGGCCCCTCTGATCGCGATGCCAAGAACGATCACCACGAAAACCGTCCCCCAAGGAAGAGCCAAGGTGATGTCACCAACTGAGAGAACGAACCGCTGAGCTTGGACAAAGGCCCCGGTGATTCCGATCAAGGTGCCCGCCACAACCACACCAATGGCGATCAGGACCCGGGAAATCACTCGTCAACGCCCGCAAACAGGTCTGTCTCCACATTGCCCAAAGGTCCAGCTGCGTACGTATCGTCAACAACGGCAGCCCCGCGAGCAATTCGGAAGTACTCGATCCCAAAAGCCTGTGTGCCCAGATTGTTGGAGAGCGCGAAAAATCCGTCGTCAACGGAAACTTGAGTGGCGTGTGCGGCCAGGGCATCCATTTTCGCGGGGAGGAACTCTTGAGCATCGATCACCGTCGTGATGAGATCGTCATCACACGCGAAGGGGATCTCGTCCGGATCCATTGCCGCGAATGGGCTGTCGGATCCTTGCTCCTGCAACGCTTCGATGCCAACCTTCATGACACTGCGCGGGAATGCGGTCCAATAAATTTTCGACACCCGCCAGGGCGCACCCAAGTCCGGTCGGAACGTCGGACTCTCAGCCAAGTCAATGGCGTAATGCATGACTCGGTGAGCCTGAATGTGATCGGGGTGGCCATAACCCCCAAAATCGTCGTAGGTCACTGCAACCTGCGGGCGAACCTCACGGATTACCGAGACCAATTCCGTTGCGGCGACGAGTAGATCCGTCCGCCAGAAACAATCGGTTCGGTCGTTGCTGGGCATCCCGATCATGCCCGAGTCGCGGAATCTGCCAGGACCACCGAGCAGCCGGTGATCGCTCACCCCTATTTGGGCCATTGCATCGGCGAGCTCCACCTGCCGGTGTTCG
>JBIISH010000075.1:0-7262 GCA_044341115.1 Candidatus Nanopelagicales bacterium | reverse complement strand
CGCCTTGCGCTGCCGTCAGCTAATCCAGGCATTACCTTGACAACAAGCCTGGGCATCACATTCCCGTTCAACCTCATCATCGGCATTCCGCTTTACTGGTGGATGGCCCAGGAATTGGCAGGTGTGTTCACATGACCGCATTGACCCCGATCACATGCATCACGATTGTTGCCGAATCGGTTCTTGAATCCCGGTTGCTTGGCGATCTGGAAACTGCAGGGGCGCGCGGTTGGACGATTACCGTTGCACGCGGACACGGACCTCGAGGGCGCCGGGTGAGTGAGATGGAGGGCGGCAACATCCGCGTGGAAGTGCTGGTCTCGGAAGCAGTAGCAGAGCGAATCTGGCAAGTGCTCGAGGACAAGTACTTCCCGCACTACGCGATCGCTGCATGGTCCAGCGAGGTGGGTGTTGTGCGCGCTGGGCGTTATACGGCGGTTCCTACCGAATGAACCAACATCTTTTCTGATGCGCTGAAGATACGATGCTGTGATGCGAACCACCCTGGATCTTGATGACCGTGTGCTGGCTGCAGCGCGGGTGAGGTGCTCCGAACGAGGAATCAGCCTCGGCGCCGCTGTCTCGGAGCTTGCCCTCCAGGGTCTGGCCCCACGGCTTGTGAACGACGGACTTCCCACATTCGCTGTAGCGGCGGATACTCCCGCCATGACACCTGACATGGTTCGCGAAGCGCTTGCGGAGTGATCCACCTTCTCGAGGTACATGTGCTTCTGGCTCTGAGCTGGCCCAACCACGTTCATCATCAAGCCGCACGCTCGTGGTTCGGTAGCATCGAGAATTCGGGCTGGGCGACCTGTGGTGTGACCGAGTCAGGGTTCATCCGAGTGTCGAGCAATCATCGAGTCACTCCTGATGCACGGACACCAGCAGAGGCTGCGCTATTACTGCATCAGATATGTCAGCGAGGCGCTCATAGCTTCATCTCTGAGGACATTTCGTTGGCACGGGATCATGAAGTCATGGAGCGGCTCAACGTGGGCAGCGCCCACGTCACCGATACGCACCTCATTCTGATCGCGGGCCACATGGGGTGGGGATTCGCTACTTTTGATCGACGTGCGGCAGACATGGCGAAAGAACTCGACGTGGACTGTGTGCTCCTCAGCGCGTAGGAATGCGTGAAGGCTGGCCCCTGAGAACGAAGGCGCTGGAGCCTCCGGTCAGGATTGAACTGACGACCTACCGCTTACAAGGCGGTTGCTCTACCACTGAGCTACAGAGGCGTGTGTGAAGCAAGAGCTACACGCTTTCGGGCGGTCACCACTTTACCGAGGGGTTCACTCGGGATGCCTACTACCCCGGTGGCCCAATTGAGCGCGGAATCAGCACATTGGCTGTCAAGCCTGCATGCGTACTTGGCGGGCTCACCTTTTCTGGTTGAAGCAATCAGGGCTCGCCCAACGGTCAGATTTTGCCTCCGGGTGCGGCTGTGCCAACAGCGTGGAGTGCAGCACGGAATCCGGTGACTGCCCACCACTAGCCGGCCAAGTCGAACGAGATCCCGCCTCAGGCCAGCACTGCGAGAAGTTCTACCCGCAACGCTGTCCCATGCCGGCCCGGTTTGAGTGACCAGCGTTCGCTTATGGCATCGAGCATCGATAAGCCAAGGCCTCGTGTCACACCTGCGGTCCCGCTCACACCTTCACGCGCCAGGCTGCTCCGAATCGCAGCCCTCATGCAAGGCAGGTCGTGGTTAGAGACCTGGCCCTCCGAGTGCTCGGCTGAGCGAATCAACCCCGCGCCACACATCAAGGAACGTGCAATACATGGGAGCCGGTGCGAGCCTGATGATGTCTGGGGTGCGGCCATCTCCGAGCACCCCAAACTCTTGATACATCTTCTCGATGAGTGCAAAAGGATCGACTGGGACTCGGATGGAAATCTGGGTTCCGCGTTTGAGGGGGTCACGCGGAGTGATCGCTTCGATGTTCACGTCGTTCTTGATTACCTCGAGAAGTTCGAGGAGGTACTCAGAAAGTCGCAGGCTACGTGCCCGAAGAGTTTCCATGCCAACGTCGTCGAACATTTCCAAAGCAACTAACGCCGGGCTCACGATGAAGACGGGTGTGCAGGAAACCGCCCACGCCGCAGCGGTATCGAGTGGATCGCAGATCGGGTCCATGGTGAACCTGGTCTGTGGTCTGTTGGTCCACCAGCCTTCGAATCTGATGATGTCAGGATTGTTTACGTGGCGCTGGTGCACGAAGACCGACGACGCAGAACCGGGGCCAGCGTTGAGGTATTTGTAGGAACACCACGCAGCAAAGTCAACGTCCCAATCATGCAGATGAAGCGGAACATTGCCGGCCGCATGCGCGAGATCCCAACCAGACATGGCGCCGATCTCATGGGTTGCAGCTGTGATTGCTGGCACGTCCATGAACTCACCGCTGAGGTAGTTCACTGCACCGAGCATCACCGTTGCAATCGAATCGGCGTTCTCACGCAGCGTTGCGATCACGTCTTCGGTGCGCAATACAACTTCACCTGCACGTGGCTTGAGCCGAAGTACTACTGAGTCTGGATCTAGCCCGCGCGATTTCACGTGTGAGCGCACGGCGTATGAATCGGAGGAGAAGGCGTAGTCCTCGATCACCAGCAGATTGCGGGTTGGGGTGGGCCGATAGAACGTTGTCAGCATCATGTGAAGGTTCACGGTGAGGGTGTTCATCACCACAACCTCTTCGGGCAATGCACCGACAAGGCGCGCAGTGGGCCCGGCCAACCGATCTGGGTAGGCCATCCAAGGCTTGTCGCCATGGGAGTGACCGCGCACTCCGAGTTGCTCCCAGGCATCGAGGTCCGCGTTCATGCGGGCACGCGTTTCCTTGGGCATGAGCCCGAGGGAGTTGCCCACGAGGTAGGCCGCATGCTCATCGTTCGATCCGGAGACGGGGTTGGGCATCAGGTGGAACTGATCGCGGCGAATGGGCCGATCAGTCACCTCATCTCGATGAATGGCAGCGGCTCGGGAGCTATCACACGTCATGGGGGAAGTGTGGCGCATGGCGTGATCGGCCGGTCATATAGTTCGTGAATCAGGAAAACAGCCTTAGGTGTGAAAGCCAGATAACCGTTCTGGGCTTGGGAACAGAAAGCGACACGATGCACGCACTTGATGTGATTGATTGGGCGATCATCCGTGAACTGCAGGCCGATGCCCGCTTGTCTTACAGCGAGTTGTCTAGGCGAGTTCACATGTCGACCCCGGCCGTGGCAGAACGGGTGCGTCGACTCGAGCAAGCTTCGGTCATCCGGGGCTATCACGCAGAGGTCGATCCAGCAGCCTGCGGCTGGCCGGTTTCCGCGTGGGTGCGGATGGCGTGTTACGGGCCCAATTGCATCCTGCGTGATGACGCGGTTGCGATGTGGCCGGAGGTCACTGAAATTCATCGGGTTACCGGCCCGGATTGCTCTGTTGTGAAAGTCAGTGCCCAGAGCATGCAGGCCTTTGAAGGTCTGATCGACAGACTCGCGGTGTATGGAACGCCAACGAGCACGTTGGTGCTGTCATCACCACTTCCGCGCCGAGACGTTATGCCTCCGGAGTAGCAATCCTTTTTCGCGTGGCTTCAATAACGACGTTGAAATGCGGGCTGATCGGATCGATGAGTTCGAAGTGGCCAACACCGAATAGTTCAAGGTATTCATCAACGTCAAGATTTCGTGACATCTCAACGGGCACTCGGATATCTGCATCTCCGTGAATCACCGTGATGGATGTCTGCTTCTCCATGAATGTGCGCGGGTCAAGATCGGGTCGATCGTTGGCCAAACCGCCGAGAAAGTCAGTAACTGCACCGTCACCAAGGTTCATCGCCTGCGCCATCACCAGGTCGGACACAGGGGCTAGTGCGATTACTGCCGCCACGGAATCGGGGATCTTGTGTTGCACGCAGAAAGCCAGATGGGCGCCTGCGGAGTGACCGATCAACACGATGGGTGTGCCGGTGAGGTTGCGTAGAGACTGCACCGCCGATGTGACGTCGTCGATCGAAGCATCGGGATCTCCGGGAATTCGTCGATATTCAATATGTGCAACTGATGAATCAAGTGCACGTGCTAGTTCTGCAACGGCTGGCCTGGCATGAAGGCGGTCGTATTCAGGGCGCCAATATCCGCCGTGAATGAAGGCCATGGTTGGCTGGCCGGCTCCGTAGATTTCGAGTAACTGATCTGGCCCAGATCCGTAATGGATTTCCGATGAGGGGTTCGGCGCGAACCGGTTAAAAGCGGCTCGATCCTCGTGCTCGGTCACGATCTGAGGGTACGCAGGAAAGTGGATCGGTAGTTCGTACACTCAACAGATGATCGGCTTCTACGCCCCCGAGCAGGTCACTGGCCTTGCCTGGTGGCCGCTAGCCATAGTTCTGATCGCACTTGTCATCTTCAACATCGTCAATAACCGATTAGCTCCCCAATCCCACTATCTGCTGTGGGCATTCGGTGGTTCCGTCATTCTTCTGGCCATCGGACTTCTTGATGGCAACTCCTGGACCGACATGGGGCTGGGCTGGCAGTACCTGCTCTCTGGCCTGATCTGGGCAGCTGCGTCGATTGGCTTGGTAACCCTGGTGTACGCGATTGGGGCGAGCATCAAGAAAACCCGAGCTGCTTTCCACGATGAAAGGATGAATGACCTCAGCGCGGGAAAACTCGCGTTTCAGGCGCTGATCGAAGTCCCCTTTGGCACGGTTCTCTTTGAGGAGATCGCCTTCCGGGCCGTTCTGTTCTCGATGTTGGCCCGACGTTTTGGCGTGGTGTGGGCAATCGTGATCTCGGCCCTGATCTTCGGCTTGTGGCATGTACTTCCGAGTTTGGGCACCCACGAGCAAAATCCGGCGCTGGGATCGGTCGTGGGGGAGGGTCGTCGCGGGAATGTGTTGGCGGTGCTGGCCAGTGTGGTCACAACCATGCTTGCGGGGGTGCTCTTCGCGGGGATGAGAATCGCCTCCGGAAGTGTCATTGCCCCCATGGGTCTGCATTGGGCCACTAACGGTTTGGGATATGCGTTTTCTTGGGTGATTATTAGGAGCCGAGGGCGCAGGCGACGGATCGAAGGGGGTGAATGACACCGATGGCATTTGGGTCATACGATTGGGCCTCAACGCCTGACCAAGGCGAAGATCCTGTCTCAGAGACACTCGAGCCAGACCAGATGATGGAGGACGACACCATGGATGTGGCCCGGACGCCCACTGAGCGCGCCACAACAGGTCTAGGTGAGCGGGACCAAAACATTCTGGAGTTTGAGCGCCAGTGGTGGAAGTACGCCGGCGCCAAGGAACAGGCGATCCGAGAGCTGTTCGACATGAGCTCAACGCGTTACTACCAAATCATCAACACCCTTATCGACACCCCCGAGGCCATGGAATTCGATCCCATGCTCGTCAAGCGCCTGCGCCGGATGCGCGCATCCCGCCAGAAGCAGCGCTCGGCTCGTCGACTCGGATTTGACGTCGAGTCGCGTTAGAACTGGATTTCCCTGCTCATCAGACATACGGTGCAGGTGAAGGGGGTTTGAACATGAAGCGAATTCTTGTCTCACTTGCTGGGGCGGCGACTGCACTGTGCGTGGGCGCTGGACTGCTCGTGTCTGCACCGGCGGCCAACGCAGCCCCCCGTCCGATAGTTGTGTGGGTCGATGCATCGATGCGCCCAGCAGCCAAAGCAGTTTTCGCTGACGGATACAAGAAGCGCAAGATCAAGGTCGTTTCGGTAGACATGAACACCCTCTCTGATCAACTTCTCAACGGCGATCCCGAAACGGCCCCAGACATCGTGCTCATTGAAAACGAGATGACAGCTGATCTCGCTGCAGCCACGTTGATCGCGCCAGTGGAAATTCCTGCAACAGTGCAACGCGTTCTGGCTCCTGCGGCTCTGGGCGGTTTCAAGTACGGGTTCTCCTATTACGGGATGCCCATGCAACGGCAGAACATCGCGATGATCACGAACGCGAACCTGATTCCCACCGCGCCCAAGAACTTCAAGCAGTTGTCCAACCGTGCGCTCGCACTCAAAGAAGCGGGCACGGTCACCACTCCCTTCGCTGTTGGTCAGGGCATTGACGGCGACGCTTACCTGACCTACCCGCTCTTCGCTGGCCTCGGCGGTTTTGCCTTTGGTACCAACCCCGCAGGGAGTTTGGATCCGGTCAAGATTGGGATCAATAACAAGAAGTTCCGCGGGAACGCTGGCCTCATTGATACGTGGAACTCAACCGGTCTGATCAATTCGGCGCTCACTGCTGAAGAAGCAAAGACGGCTTTCATATCCGGGCAGGCGCCGTTCTGGCTTGCCAGCCCGGAAGACATACCCGCGCTGCGTACCGTTAATTTCCGATACCGGATTACTTCGGTGCCCACAATCGTCAAGGGCATAACCCCGGCGCCGCTGCTCAAGTCCTGGGGATTCGCGGTCACACCGTTCGCCCGGCAGCACGGGCTGCTTCCGGCCGTGACCGATCTGGTGGTGAATATCGCCTCCAGCGCGGAATCCCAATCGGCCTTCTTCGCCAAGTCCGAAGTTGCTGCCCTGCCGGCTAACACGGTTGCCACGGCCGCGGTCACGGATCGGGTGCTGCTCGCATTTGGGGCCGCAGCCACCGGTGCTGCCACGGCCTACCCGAACATCCCCCAGTGGGGAACAGTGGGAATGGCCCTAGGCGGTGCCTGGCGAGATGCCACTCGGGGTGCCGATGCGGTTCCGGCCAAACGGGCCTTTGCCCGTGCTCAGGCCGCAGCAGTCACTGCTCTGCGCTAGCCCGTCCACATAGGCAAATTTGCACTCTCGGGTGGAGAGTGCTAACTTTTTCGTTAGCACTCTCACCCTGCGAGTGACAACTTTCCGCACGGACGTTCCTGGAGGAACAGACCCTCATGGCAAAGATGATTGCATTTGACGAGGAGGCCCGACGTGCCCTCGAGCGCGGCATGAACGTGCTCGCCGACGCCGTCAAGGTCACCCTGGGCCCAAAGGGCCGCAACGTTGTTCTCGAGAAGAAGTGGGGAGCACCCACGATCACTAACGATGGTGTCTCCATCGCTAAAGAGATCGATCTCGAGGATCCCTACGAGAAGATCGGTGCCGAGCTCGTCAAGGAGGTCGCCAAGAAGACTGACGACGTCGCTGGCGATGGCACCACCACCGCGACCGTTCTCGCCCAGGCGATGGTTCGCGAAGGTCTGCGCAACGTCGCAGCCGGCGCAAACCCGATGGCGCTGAAGAAGGGCATCGAG
>JBIISH010000074.1:0-7338 GCA_044341115.1 Candidatus Nanopelagicales bacterium | reverse complement strand
GAACACTTCACTCAGCAGTTTCGGATTACCCGAAAAATCTGGAATGAGTACTTCGGTGCCACAATCAGGATTCAGTTCGCGGATGAGTCGCATAGTTTCGGCATACAGCCAAGCCCCCTCATCGGGTAGATCATCGCGAGCAACTCCAGTGACGGTTGCATAACGCAGACCCATCGTGCGCACAGATTCTGCGACTCTGCGGGGCTCGTCGGTATCAAGGGGTTCAGGCTTTCCCGTATCAATCTGACAAAAATCACAGCGCCGTGTGCACTGTTCCCCGCCGATGAGGAACGTGGCCTCGCGGTCTTCCCAGCACTCGTAGATGTTTGGGCAGCCCGCCTCTTGACAGACCGTGTGGAGGCCTTCAGAGCGCACGAGTTCCCTGATCTGGGTGTACTCAGGCCCGGTCTTCATGGATGTTCGAATCCACTCGGGTTTGCGCTCGATCGGAACCGCAGAGTTACGGGCTTCGACGCGAAGCATGCGTCGACCCTCACTGTCAGTTGTCACGAAGGAGGAATCGGTGCTCATAGGCCCAGCCTACTTAACGACGATTACTTCGAGCCGAGCTATCACAAGGGGTAGAGCTTCAGCGATTGTGACGTTCCGGCCAAGCTCCTTCGAAAGAGTTGTGACGCTGGCATCTTTAATCCCGCATGGGACTATCTGGTCGAAGTAGCGAAGGTCGTTGTCGCAGTTCAGTGCGAAACCGTGCATGGTGACACCCTCTGAGACTCGGATGCCAATGGCAGCGACCTTGCGATCCGGGCCGGTCTCGTCTTCTAAGACCCAGACGCCGCTGCGACCATCGACTTGCGTTGCCACAACACCCAACTCAGCGCAGACCTCGATCAGCATCGCTTCGATGCGGCGCACATGGGCAACCACATCCATGGGATCCGGGAGACGAACGATGGGATAACCAACAAGTTGGCCTGGGCCGTGCCAGGTGATTTTGCCACCACGATCGACGTCGATTACGGGTGTGCCATCGAATGGGCGCTCGTGCGGTTCAGTTCGACGGCCAGCGGTGTACACCGAGGTGTGTTCGAGGAGGAGCACAGTGTTTGCAGCGCCGGATTTGACGGATGCATGAACCTCTCGCTGCAGATTCCAACCATCTTGATAGTCGAGGGCCTGATCGCCGAAGGCCACCATGCGCACATCGAGGCCATTGATGATCGTGTCGGTCACGAGATGACCCTATGCCCGAGTTGCTCGAGTACCGCGTGAGCGGCCCGGCGACCGCTGACCATTGCTCCCTGAATGGAGGAGGTGTCGCGGTGATCGCCAGCGATGAAGAGATTCTCGGTCAACGTGACGCTTCGACGAACGGGGAAGGGTGGCAGCATCGCGGGCAGGGCGTAGGGAATCGCGTAGCGAGCCACCTGCTGCCAATCGCTCGTGGATTGATCATGCAGTGCTGATAGATGGACCAGAACATCTCGATCCAGTTCACCGGTGGAGTGATCTCCCAGCACCGAGGAGGAAATCAACACCCGATCATCGATGGCGTACTCGGGAACAGCGTTAGTGAGCGCGACTGAATTGATGAACGGGCCTCGCTTATCGCCATCTGTGATGACTGTTCCCGGCGGTGCCACGTGGTACCACGTGGTCACCGCATTGCCTGACGGAGTCATCAACTCCGGTATCAAAGTTCTCGCGGCAGGTGCATCGGTTGCGATCACGAGCATTCGCGTGGACCGTGTGCCCACAGACGTATTCACGGTGAAGCCTCCTGCGTTACTAGTCAGCTCCGTGACCTCGGTCGAGGTCTGCACAACTCCAGTTGGAAGGGCTGCGCTCAGTTGCAACGGGATTGCTCCCATGCCTTCACGGGGGAGGGCTGGAACGCCACGAACAAATGACTTGAGAACGAGGTCGAGAAAGTGCCGTGAGGTGGCCAACCGGTCTTCGAGGAAAACTCCAGCAAGGAAGGGTTCAAGAACGCGTTCAAAGAGAGCGTCGTCGATCCCTGCCCCGCGCAAAGCAACGGCCGCTGACGTATCAGGGCGCTCTTCCAACTCACGTGCCGATGATCGCGCGGCATTGAGTGCATATGCAGCAAACCTTGACTTAGAGAGCACTGAGCCGGTGCGTGGTGAGGTGCTGCGCAACGCCCAGCCGGGAGCTTTGCGTGGATCGGCGAGGTAGTTCGGGCCCGCCTCAGATGCAACCACCACGCCAGGGGTGAATGCGCGCAGGTCAAGTGCGTCGTGGTCAAGCACTCGGGCAGCTTCGGGATATGCCGGGTTGTACAACTGGAAACCGCGATCCAAGGTGAGTCCGTCACACACATCGGATTGAACTCGACCGCCCACGCGCTCATCGCGCTCAAGGACGGTCACATCTATTCCGTGAATGCTCAACTCGCGCGCTGCTGCCAAGCCGGCCAGCCCGGCTCCGACGATCAGAACGTCGTGCGAGGGCGTCATGTCAAGATCACAGCACTGCGCGGATGGCCGAATCGATGGTTCGGTCTTGCCACCTGAAATCTGTTGATTCGAGGACGCCGGGAATGACGCGAGCACTGCCCAGAACCTCGCTGGAGAATTCACCAAGCGCGATCTTGAGTGCGAAGGAAGGGACTGGCAAAATCGTGGGTCGGTGCAAAATCTCGCCCATCACCTTTGTGATCGCAGCGTTTGTCATCGGTTCCGGCGCAGTGAGATTCACGGGGCCAAAGAGATCCTCGTTGGTCACGAGGTATTCCAGGGCTGAGACCTCATCGCGTAAGGAAATCCACGACCAGTACTGGCGTCCAGATCCGAGTGTGCCGCCAATGCCTGCTTTGAACAGTGGAAACATCCGACCCCATGCGCCGCCGTCTTTGGCGACCACGAGTCCGGTGCGGGCGAGGACAACGCGAATGCCTGATGCCTGTGCGGGCTCTGCCGCTGCTTCCCACGCTCGCACCACATCGGCAAGAAAACCGTCACCAGCCGGAGCGTCTTCATCCACGGCGCGATCACCCGTGTCGCCGTACCAACCAATTGCCGATCCAGAAACCAGAACTCGGGGGAGTGGATCTAGTGCTCGCATTGCCCGAACGATGGTGTGGGTCCCATCCACTCGACTGTTCAAGATTTCGCGTTTGTACTCATCGGTCCAGCGGTGATCTCCCACACCGGCACCGGCGAGGTGGATAACCCCTTCGGTACCAGCAAGACCCTCAAGATCGACTGTTCCCGCTGCGGGATCCCACGAAACCTCATCAGCCAAAGTCGCTGGCCTGCGGACCAACCGAACAACTTCATGGCCATTGCGACGAAGTTGGGGAACTAGAGCGCGGCCAATGAGACCCGATGCCCCAGTTATCGCGATCCGCATTACCGACTCACAGCCCCAGGTCGGCGTCGAATGAGGCCTCTTCGAGGCGGGCCTTCATTGTCGAGAGGAAACGTGCAGCATCTGCACCATCGACGAGGCGGTGGTCGTATGACAGTGCCAGATACACCATCGAACGGATGGCAATAACGTCTTGCCCCGATTCATCTTGGGTCGCGATGGGGCGCTTCACGATTGCCCCGGTGCCCAAGATCGCCACCTGCGGCTGGTTAACGATCGGAGTATCAAACAACGCGCCACGACTGCCGGTATTTGTCACCGTGAAAGTTCCACCAGAAAGGTCATCGGGAGAAACCTTGTTGGTCCGTGTGCGCTCGGCAAGATCAGCGATCCGGCGGGCCAGACCAGCGATATTGAGGTCGCCGGCGTTGCGGATAACCGGAACCAAGAGTCCGCGATCGGTATCCACTGCAATGCCAAGGTTCTCCTCTTCGTGGTAGCTCACCGTTCCTGCTGCCATGTCGATCGAGGCGTTGAGTTGCGGGAACTGCTTCAAGGCCTCGACGGATGCCTTGCAGAAGAAGGGCAGGAAAGTGAGATTGACGCCCTCACGAGCTAGGAAGTCCTTCTTCACTCGGGCGCGAAGGGCTGAGATGCGCGTGACGTCGACTTCAACCACGGTGGTGAGTTGAGCTGAGGTTTGCAAGGACTCGACCATGCGTTCGGCGATCACCTTGCGCAAACGACTCATCGGTTCGGTGCGGCCACGCAGAGGAGAGGCAACTGCTGCAGGTGCTGCGGTGGGAGCAGGTGCGGCGGCAGCGGGTGCGACGGCTGTGGGAGCAACGACTGCAGCAGCTAGTGCAGCAGAAGGGGTTGAAACGCCGGCGGCAGCGAGTACGTCGCTCTTGCGAATGCGTCCGCCGATTCCGGTGCCAACAACGGTGGCAAGGTCGACGTTATTTTGCGTTGCGAGTCGGCGGACAAGTGGAGTGACGTAGGCATCGGAGGCTGCAGCGGGTGCAGGTGCTGTAGCCGCAGGGACTGTAGCCGCAGGAGTAACAGCTGCAGGTGCGACGGGAGCGGCAGCCGGCGGTGTGGGCGCAGGCGCTCCTGCCGATGTTCCGACCACGGCCAGTTCGCCACCGACTGCAACAACGGAGTCTTCTGCCACTGCGATGGAAAGCAGCACGCCAGCCACCGGTGATGGAATCTCGGTGTCGACTTTGTCGGTGGAGACCTCCACGAGAGGCTCATCAACTGCGACGGTGTCGCCTACGGCCTTGAGCCAGCGGGTGACCGTTCCTTCAGTCACACTTTCGCCCAAGGCTGGTAGGACAATCGATGTTGATGTTCCCGAAGCAGAAGGCGCGGGGGTTGGCGCTGGCGCAGCTGCAGGTGCGGCAATCGTTGCTGCAACTGGTTCAACAATGGGAGCTGGAGTCGGTTCGGGTGCTGCTGGCTGTGCAGGTGCAGGTGCAGGGGCCTCGGCCGACTCACCAATCACAGCGAGTTCGGCGCCAACGAGAACGACCTCATCTTCACCAGCACTGATTGACAGGAGTATGCCGGAGGCCGGTGCGGGGATCTCGGTGTCGACTTTGTCAGTGGACACTTCAAGCAGTGGCTCGTCGGCAACGACGGTGTCGCCAACTGCCTTGAGCCAACGAGTCACGGTTCCCTCGGTGACGCTCTCGCCGAGTTGGGGCATTTTCACGGAGACCGACATGTCCGGTTCTCTCCTATCGATCGAGGGTGAATATCAGGCGTGGGAATGCAGAGGCTTGCCGGCGAGTGCGAGGTGCGCTTCACCAAGAGCTTCATTTTGGGTGGGATGTGCATGGATGAGAACAGCTACGTCGTCAGGATGGGCTTCCCAGTTCACGATGAGTTGGGCCTCGCCGATTTGCTCGCCTACACGTGAGCCCACCATATGAACCCCCACGACGGGGCCATCGGTGATCGAAACGAGTTTGACGAATCCAGCGGTTCCCAAGATCTGACTCTTGCCATTGCCGCCGAGGTTGTATTCGTAGGTCTGCACAGCGTCGCCGTATAGCGCGCGCGCTTCAACTTCGGAAAGGCCCACGCTGGCAACCTCTGGTTCGCAGTAGGTGACCTTGGGGATGTTGACATCGGGGATCACTACGGGAGATAAGCCGGCGATCTCTTCAGCGACGAAAATTCCGTGCTGGAAACCGCGATGCGCGAGTTGCAAACCAGGGGTGATGTCACCGACCGCATATACATGGGGCAGGTTCGTGTGTTGACGCTCATCAACAAGCACCCATCCGCGCTCCATGGCGATGCCTTGCTCCTCGTACCCCATACCTTCGGTATTGGGGCCACGGCCGACTGCAACGAGCAAAAGATCTGCGCGGGAAACCGTGCCGTCTTCGAGGCTGACCGTGACGCCCGTGTCATCTTGCTCAGCCGATGCGAAGCGAATACCGAGGGAGAAGTTGATGCCACGCTTGCGGTAGGCGCGCTCAAGTGCTTTTGAGGCAGCCTCATCCTCATTAGGAACCAGGTGCGGTAAGCCTTCGATGATGGTGACCTCGGATCCGAAGGAACGCCACACGCTGGCGAATTCAACTCCGATGACTCCGCCACCCAGGACGATCACACTGGATGGAACATAGTCAAGGTTGAGGGCTTGATCTGAGGTCATGATTCGGCCGCCGATGGGCAGACCGGGCAGCGAGCGCGCGTATGACCCGGTGGCGAGGATCACATCGGTGCCGGTGTACTGCTCACCATTGACCTCGACGGTGTTTGGCGAAACGAGTCGGCCAGCGCCCTCAACGAGAGTCACATTGCGACTCTTCACCAAACCCTGCAAGCCTTTGTAGAGTCGGCCAACCACGCCATCGCGATACTCGTTGACTTTTGGCATATCAATGCCTTCGAGGGTTGCCCGCACACCGAATTGCTCAGCCTCGCGAGCTGCATCAGCAATTTCCGCTGCATGCAGGAGGGCCTTGGTGGGAATGCAACCACGGTGCAGGCAGGTGCCGCCAAGCTTGTCTTTATCAATGAGAATGACCGACTTGCCGAGCTCTGCGGCGCGCAGTGCGCAGGCGTAACCTCCGCTGCCGCCACCAAGGATGACTAGATCTGCCGAAGGCACCTGAACTCCATTTCGTGGTCGGAGTAAGCAGACCTGCTCGCAGGTGTTGAGCCGGCCGAGTCCCTATCCTGCCGCACGCTCTTGGGCGAGACGAACGAAGGTTCGCACTGCCGCTCCGGTGCCACCCTTGGGGGTGTAGCCGTAGGCGCTCTTCTCATTGAATGCTGGTCCTGCAATGTCGAGGTGCACCCAGGCCTGCCCTTTGGGAATGAATTCCTGCAGGAAGATCCCGGCTGAGAGCATGCCGCCGAGCCGGTCGCCAATATTGGCAAGGTCAGCCGTCATCGAATCCAATGAGGGACGCAAATCTTCAGGAAGCGGCATCGCCCACATGGCCTCTCCTGCCGAACCTGCGGCTGTGACCACTTCACTTCGCGCTTCGTCGTCGTTTGACATTGCTGCGGCGGTCCTTGAGCCGAGTGCAATTCGTTGAGCACCGGTAAGTGTTGCTGCATCAACGATGAGATCAGGCTTTTCCAACACGGCCATACCGAGTGCATCAGCCAGGACGAGGCGACCCTCGGCATCGGTATTGAGAACTTCAACGGTGGTGCCGTCGAACATCGTGATCACGTCACCTGGGCGCTGGGCGGTGCCGCTGGGCATGTTCTCTGCCATGGGCACCCAGCCGGTCACCTTGATGGGCAGTTTCAAAGTTGCGATGGCTCGGACGGCCGCGATGACTGCTGCAGCTCCAGCCATATCGCCTTTCATCTCGTCCATGTTTGCTGCTGGTTTGATGGAGATGCCACCGGTGTCGAAAGTGATTCCCTTACCTACGTAGGCAAGGTGTTGCTTGGCGCCGCGGGGGGAGTATTCGAGTTTGACAAGCCGAGGTGGGTTCGCTGAGCCCTGGCCCACTCCCAAGATGCCACCACAACCATCGCGAGTGAGCGCCTTTTCATCCCACACGGTCA
>JBIISH010000072.1:0-7388 GCA_044341115.1 Candidatus Nanopelagicales bacterium | reverse complement strand
CCGGACGCACTCTTCGTGATGTGGTCCGCGAGTTTGGTCCGTTGACCACCGAACAAGCATTGGTCTTTCTCGACCCAGTACTAGAAGCGCTGGTTGCAGCTCACGGAGCTGGCTTTGTGCACCGAGATATCAAGCCAGAAAACGTGCTCATTTCCGACGATGGCCGCGTCAAGGTCGCAGATTTTGGACTTGCCCGGGCAGTTTCCGACGCAGGCTCCAGCGCCACCACAGGAATGATCATCGGCACGGTTGCCTACCTGTCGCCAGAGCAGGTAGAGCACGGGGATGCCGATGGCAGATCCGACATCTATTCCGCCGGAGTGCTTCTCTACGAACTCATCACAGGCTCGACACCGCACTCCGGTGAGAGTCCTCTCGCCATCGCCTACCAACACGTCAACACTGATGTGCCTGCTCCATCGGGGGTGAAGGCAGATATCCCTGCAGAGGCCGATGCGCTTGTTGTAGCCGCCACCAGGCGAGATCCAGATCTGCGTTACCCCACCGCTGCTGCATTCCTTGCTGATGTGCGGCGCGTGCGCGCTATGTTGCCCGCACCCCGGCCGTTTATGGATGTTCGCGACACCGTTGTAGTCGACCGGGCAACAGCTGCCAGTATGGCCGCAGCACATTCCACCCCGACGTGGCAGCGCGACGTTTCCTACGATGAGAACCCCACCAGTCGTCGGCGCGGACCCTGGGTGGCCCTAGTGATCGCCTTAGTGGTGGGTCTCGCTGCATTTGGTGGCTGGTGGTTAGCTGCGGGGCCAGGAAAGACCGTCCCGACTCCGGATCTACTCGGCCTCAGCACTTCACAAGCCCAGTCCGCGCTGGCAGCGGCTGGCCTCACCTTTGAGTTGGCAGAGGAAGTTTTCAGCGAGGAAATACCCGCCGACGTTGTTGTCAGCACCGACCCTGCTCCGGGAGATGGGGTGCGTGAGGCTGGCTCTGTGGCGGCAACCATTTCCAAGGGTCCTGAGCGCTACCAAGTTCCCGATGTGCAAGGACTCACCCCGGAGGCGGCAACTGCAGCAATTAATGCAGCCAATCTCGCCGCCGGTGGACGCGTTGAAGGGTTCTCCGATGACATCCCGGCTGGTTCGGTTTCAGGTACGGACCCCAAGATTGGCGAATCCCTTAAACCATTGACCCCTGTTGACCTCGTGGTCTCCAAGGGTCCCAAACCGGTGGTGATAGCCAACGTCGTGGGCAAGCGGGCGCCCGCGTCAAAGACAACCCTGGAAAGTGCCGGTCTCGTGGTGACGTCGTCGACAAAATTCTCCGAGAAAGTGGCCGACGGTCGAGTGATTTCAGTGTCACCTGCAGCAGGTACCAAAGTTGATTCTGGATCCAGCGTGGCCCTCGTCATATCGAAGGGCCCACCTCCTGTGGTGATACCAAATTTGGTAGATCTGCCCCGACGCAAAGCAGTGGCTGCTTTGGCAGCTGTTGGCCTGAAGGCACAAGTCGAAGCGGGCGCTTTCACTCCGCTCAATCGAGTGATCAGCCAGTCACCGGCTGCCGGCCAAGAAATACCTAAGGGCAGCACAGTCACTATCCGAATCATTTAATGCGCGGATCGATCGCTTTCTCATGTGCGAGGAGAGCATGTTTCACATCTAGCCCGTAGCCGTAGCCACCGATGCTCTGGGCAGCCACCACCCGATGGCAGGGCACAAACAGGGCCACCAGATTCTCAGCACATGTGGTGCCCACAGCACGGTAAGCGCGCGGTTTACCCGCAGACTCTGCAAGTTCTGCGTAGGAATTCACTTCGCCAAATTTGATTGCGCGCATTGATTCCCACACGGCCTGACGAAACGCAGAACCCGGCTGTTCAACTCGTACGCGATCAAGCGCGTGCGAGTCTCCATCGCTGTACTCGGTCAAGGCTTTCGCTATCCGCACATCGGGATCATCGACGATTACCTCAACGTGATCGGGTAGCCGGCGAATGGCATCATCTAGTCCCCGAAAAGTTGTAGCCCGCACGACTGCGTTACCGGGTTCAATGACAACCCACATGTCCCCGGCTGGGGTTTGGTACTGCCCTGCCTTCAGGGCGTCACTAGCACTCAACGCTTGATGAGCATGTCTGCGACGAGGAAGGCGAGTTCTAGGCTTTGCTCTCTATTCAGGCGTGGATCGCACGCTGTCTCGTAACGTTCATGAAGGTTGTGCTCTTCGACACCTCCGGTGCCACCTAGGCACTCCGTGACGTCGTCGCCCGTCAGTTCGATATGAATCCCGCCGGGGAACGTTCCCATCTGGCGGTGCACCTCGAAGTAACCACTCACTTCTTCAATCACATCGTCGAGTAAACGCGTTTTGTATCCGTTTGACGATTCGCGGGTGTTTCCGTGCATCGGGTCGCACACCCACACAACGGGAATACCCGTTGACTCCACCTTGGACACGATTCCGGGCAGAACATCGCGCACTTGACCAGAACCCATCCGAGTGATCAGCGACAAGCGCCCAGGGATCCGGTCAGGGTTGAGTCGCGCCACAACTTCAGCAACATCTTCTGGTGCTGCAGTCGGACCAACTTTCACACCCACCGGGTTGTGAATGGTGGACGCGAACTGCATATGCGCACCATCTAACTGCCGCGTGCGCTCACCGATCCACAAGAAGTGTCCAGAGACGTCGTAGGGATTTCCGGTGCGCGAATCGATCCGGGTGAGGGCTCGTTCGTAGTCCATGGAGAGCGCCTCATGTGCGGCGTAGAACTCCACTCGCTCAAACTCCACAGGATTCGTGCCGCATGCGTGCATGAACTTCAGTGCTCGATCAATTTCACCAGCAAGTTGTTCATAACGTTGACCGGCGAAGGAATCACGAACAAAATCTTGATTCCACGCATGGACCTGACGCAGGTCTGCATAGCCACCCTGGGTAAATGCTCGGACAAGATTCAAAGCAGAACCAGAGGCGTGGTAGGCCCGCAGAAGCCGCTGAGCATCTGGTCGTCGACTTACCGGATCAAAGCTGAGCGCGTTGACCGCATCACCTAGATAACTCGTCAGCTCAACACCATCGCGAGATTCGATGGTCTTGCTGCGCGGCTTGAAGTACTGCCCGGCCAAGCGGCCCATTTTCACCACGGGCAGAGATGCTGCGTACGTCAATATGACGGACATCTGCAGAACTGTCTGCAATCGAGCACGAATCGAATCGGCAGTGTTGGCCTCGAAGGTTTCTGCACAGTCACCACCGGTGAGCACAAAGGCTTCGCCGCGTGCGGCCTGAGCCAATCGTTCTCTGAGTTGATCGCACTCCCCCGCGAAAACAAGCGGAGGCAGCCGGCGCAACTCGCTGACGGCAGCATCAAGCTCACTCGCATCTGGCCAAGGAGGCTGCTGTGCAGCGGGCAGATCTGGCCACGTCAGGGAAGTCGACATGTGCATAAGGGTAGGCGTCAGCATGAAGTTCGGATCCGGCGGCTCAGCCGAAGAAACTCATCGCCTCTTCGTATCGAGCCAGCGGAACGGTCTTTAGCACCCCGGTCGCGGCCTCTAGAGGTACCCGCACGATGTCGGTGCCCTGAAGGGCCACCATCTTTCCCCAGTCCTCGTCCTTCACGGCCTCGATGGCGTTGAGGCCAAATCGAGTTGCCAAAACGCGATCGAAGGCCGTTGGCGAACCGCCACGTTGGACGTGGCCCAAAACCGTGGTGCGGGCCTCATGACCGGTGCGAGCCTCAACCTGCTGGGCCAGCCATTCGCCTATGCCAGAGAGTTTCACATGACCAAAGGCATCGAGGGTTGAGTCCTTGGTGATCAGGTCACCATCGCTGGGTAGTGCCCCCTCGGCGACCACGATGATCGGCGCATAGGAAGCCTCGAATCGTGATTGGACCCACTTCACAACTTGGTCCAGGTCGAAAGGAACTTCAGGAATGAGAATGACGTTCGCGCCACCTGCCATTCCCGAGTGAAGAGCGATCCAGCCTGCGTGGCGACCCATGACTTCACAAATCAGAATGCGGTGGTGCGACTCAGCCGTGGTGTGCAGGCGGTCGATAGCTTCGGTAGCAATGGTCACGGCTGTATCAAAACCGAAGGTGTAGTCCGTGGCGTTGAGATCGTTATCAATCGTCTTGGGCACGCCGACCACGTGCAAACCTCGCTCGGTGAGTGTCGTAGCCACACCGAGGGTGTCTTCACCACCAATTGCTACCAGAGCATCAATGCCCAATTTGGCGAGGTTCTCCTCGATCCGCTCGATGCCCCCGTCAACTTTGATGGGGTTCGTGCGCGACGAGCCGAGAATGGTGCCACCACGCGGAAGAATTCCACGAACCTGCGCGATACCGAGTTCCATGGTGAGTCCTTCGAGTGGGCCTTTCCAGCCATCTCGGAACCCAACAAATTCAAAGCCGTACTCCGCGGTTCCACGACGTACGACCGCGCGAATGACCGCGTTCAGTCCGGGGCAATCTCCGCCACCTGTGAGTACACCAACCCGCATAGTCGTGCCTTTCCTTGGATCTTCCGGGAGTTCTGTAACCGCTGTCATGGCTAAACCTACCCGATATCGCCTTTCGGGGAGGGACCGATGCGCTTAGGGTCCGGTCATGCCTGAATCGATTTCGGACCTCATCTTGGCGCTTGATGCTGGCACCACGGGCGTCACTGCGCTCTTGGTGAATTCTTCAGGGCACATCACCGAATCGGGGTACTCGGAATTCCCGCAGCATTTTCCTGCTGACGGACGGGTTGAACACGATCTGGGCGATATTTGGGCCGCAACCCTGAGCGCAGCCCAACAAGTACTGGATAAGAGGACAGGAAATATCTCCGCTATCGGCCTCACCAACCAGCGAGAGACGATCTGCTTCTGGGATCGCGAAACACTGGGCGCACCTCGTCGGGCCATTGTGTGGCAAGACCGCCGAACGGCGGGGATGTGCCAATCGATGCGCGAGCTCGGATTAGAACCCGAAATCAGCGCACTCACCGGTCTTCGACTAGATCCCTACTTCAGCGCCACCAAGATTGCTTGGGTCCGAGAGAACGACCCCGTCACCTGGGCTCAGGTGATGTCCGGTCGGGTGGCCATTGGCACCGTTGACTCCTATCTCATAGCCCGAATGACCCGGGGACTAGAGCACCTCACTGATGCCACAAACGCCTCGCGCACGCTGCTCTACGACATCGCAACGGGTGACTGGAGTCAGCACCTCTGCGACCTTTTTGGCGTTCCGATCGATGCGCTCCCAACGATTACAGCGTCCTACGGAGTCATCGCGCATACCGACCCTGATGTTTTCCTTGGTATATCCGCGCCTATCAGTGGCGTCGCGGGAGACCAACAAGCAGCACTCGTCGGGCAAGCTGGATTCTCCGTGGGCGATGCGAAATGCACCTACGGCACCGGATCATTCCTGCTTGCCCACACCGGTGGCACCGCACGCATGTCCACGCACGGTTTGCTCACCACCGTCGCCTTGCAACATCCTGACGGGCACCGGGACTTTGCCTTGGAGGGCGCAATTTTCGTGACCGGCGCTGCTATTCAGTGGCTTCGGGATGGTCTGCAGATCATCGACACCGCGGCTGAAGTGGAAGAACTAGCCGCATCTGTCCCCGACTCCGGTGGCGTTGTTTTCGTACCAGCACTCACCGGATTGGCCGCTCCTGATTGGGATCCCCTGGCTCGGGGATTGATCATCGGAATCAGCCGCGGCACCACTCGCGGACACATCGCACGCGCCACCCTTGAAGGAATTGCTTTCGAAGTGCGCGACGTTGTCCAACTCATGGCTATGGAAGCCGGTGTGCATTTACGACGACTCGCCATTGACGGCGGAGCGGCTGCAAATAACCTCCTGTGCCAAATCCAAGCGGACCAGTTGGGAATTCCGGTCGACCGATCACAAGAACTTCAAACAACGGGGCTAGGTGCAGCTTTCCTAGCCGGTCTGGGTTCGGGAATGTGGTCAGGACTCGACGAGATTTCGGCGATGCGATCGAGCAGCGGTACGTTTATGCCCAGGGACCGCGACGAGGAGTCCTTTGCCCGTTGGCGTCGAGCAGTTGAACGCGCTCGAGACTGGGCGCGTTAATCGATGGGAACCGATTAGTCAGCACTTCCCGAGAGCATCGATGCAGCATCAGCAGACTCACCACGGGAAATAAGTTCCTTGGCACGCGTTGCATACATATCTACGTATTCCTGACCGGTGAGTCTCATTAATTCATACATGACTTCATCAGTCACGGACCGCAACATGAATCGATCATCCTCTAGACCCTCATACCGAGAGAAATCAAGAGGAGTGCCAACCCTGATGCCGACGCGCTTGAGCCTGGGGCGCAACTTTCCTGGCGGCTGAATCTCAAATGTGTTGATCATGGCCACCGGAACGATCGGTGCGTGAGCTTCCAATGCCATGCGAGCAAGTCCCGTTTTACCCCGGTACATCGTGCCGTTCGGTGACCGAGTGCCCTCGGGATAAATGCCCAGTAGTTCACCACGATTGAGGATCCGGGTAGCAGTGTTGATGGCTGCCTCACTCGCGCGGCCGCCCGACCGATCTACTGGAACCTGGCCCACGCTGGTGAAGAAAACCCGGCTGGCCCATCCCTTGAGGCCGCGACCTGTGAAGTAGTCACTCTTCGCGAGATAGGTAATGGGCCGAGGGAGTACCAGCGCTAAAAAGAATGAATCAGAAAAGGACAGGTGATTGCTCGCCATGATGGCCGGACCCGAGGGCGGTACATGTGAACGACCCTCGATCCATGGCCGGAAAAGCACACGAAGCCACGGTCCGATGACGATGTGCTTGAGCACCCAGTAGAGCATGCAGCGCATCCATTCCAGAGTCGAAGCCCGGCCAAAATTGGTGGCCGTCGATCGCGGTGGCGAACAGTGGCAGACTACTGGCCTGACCGTTGATGGGAGTCACAATGTCGATCCGTGCCGGTGCGCAGCCCTGGGCCGCGCAGGGTGATTCCACGGGAATCCTGCTGATCCACGGCTTCACCGGATCCCCCGCTTCCATGACACCGTGGGGAAAGCGTCTCGCTGAGCAGGGTTGGAGTGTCCAGGTTCCTCGGTTACCCGGGCACGGAACTCGTTGGCAAGACATGAACATCACCCGCTGGCAGGACTGGTACGCCGAAGCAGAACGTTCACTCGCTGAACTTCGAAAGACCTGCTCGTCGGTTTTCGTCATGGGACTTTCCATGGGTGGAAGTTTGACCTTGCGAATCGCTGAACAACACGGCTCGAGCATCGATGGAATAGTTCTCGTCAACGCAGCGGTTCACTCGGAACGGCCAGACCGCCACCTCCTCCCCTTGCTGCACCGCGTTATTCCGGCATTCCCTGGAATCTCCAATGACATAAATAAGCCTGGACAAGATGAGGTTGCCTACGAC
>JBIISH010000070.1:0-7499 GCA_044341115.1 Candidatus Nanopelagicales bacterium | reverse complement strand
CGGGACACCTAGGTACGCAATTGCTGAAGGGATCCAGGCTCGCCGATCATCGGCGATGCCCCGCACCTGCGACCAGGCGTGTTCTTGATCCACCTTGAAGGTCTGCGGCACGTAGTGGAAGCGATGAGTGGGCGAACCTTCAAGCTCTGCGACAACAATCTGTGCAGCGCTATACAGCTGAATGTCGTTGGGATGAATCGCACGTTCGAGGTCATCCATGCGTGCAATCCGCGCGCCCTCATCTCCCTGCCAAATCATCGATTGGCGCTCAAGCGCTTCCGCGAGTGCACCGGCCTGCGAACTCGCGATCGTGAGCCCTTTGCCCATGGCACTTTCCCGCAGGGAGGCGCGTAGCCCGTCAAGGTCTTGTCGGTCATTCCAGACAGGATTCAGACCGGCGCGGTGGACGCGTAGTGAGGGATCCCCGACGATGCACACCTCCGGCACGATTCCAAGCACGTCACTCACCAGGTGCTCGTACGACTGCCAGGTCGTCTCAGGTTCGACTGTGCGCAACCCTCCACCATCGTTGGACGAGATCATCTGCCTATCGAGATCACGTTCAAGGTCGACAGCGGAGTTCCCTCCCAGATCGCAGGTGACGCAACCCGGCACCGGCACGAGCGCATGTCGGCGCGATTCCAAACTGATCGGGTTGATGCTGCGGCAGTCACCTTCTGCGGCAGAGGTCTCCCCAAGTCGTCGCCCCTCCGCTACCGAGGTGATCATGCCCGCGGCGAGGGCGGGGGCTGCCGGGTGCATGTTCGGAGACACCGGAGGCCGATCAAGGCCGGCGAGACGTGCACTCATCAGGTCTACAGAACGTCGGCTTTCATGCCGGGCAACGAGGCAGTCTGCGCATCCAAAGCCCGGGCCCAGCATGGGTCCGACGAGCACTTCATCACCGCGCATCCGCACAGGGAGCCAGTGCCCTTGGTCCACATGCTCAGCCACGTTCAGGAGATCATCAAGGACGGCAACCGTCAGATCTGCGTTGTCAAGGACCACTTCTGATCCGGTCGCCTCGAGGGCTTGTCGCAAGGCTTTCACTTGAGGCTCGTCATCGCCGAGTACTCGAATCCGAGCTGACCCCAGCGTTTCGGCACGGGTGACAACATGTCCGGCCGCGAGCCACTGAAAGAGGACCGCGTTAGCTTGTCGGGCCGTAAGCAGACCGCTGGTCGCGGCAAATTGGGCTACCTGGTCCATCGTCCGTCCACCATCGATTGCTTGCGCCACCGGCATGGCGAACCGACCAGTCAACCGAATCGGATAGGGACCGCCGAAAAGCCACACATCGCCTGAATCGCCACGACAATGCGCCACGCGATCGGGGCGCCACATGAGCGGGGATGTGTTAGACATTCATCACAGTGTAAGCCGAACTCTGCGACACCTGTTGAGGTTTGTCGCAGATCCCATCACTGCGGGCAACGAACCCCTTGCCGCAGATGTTTCATGGCCCTAACCAGTCACGGAATTGCCGTAGATAACCCGCATGCATCGCATGTCACTGCGAACGCCTAACCGAGTGATGGGTGGATTCTTCTCCCCAATTGGTGTGTTGCGGAGTATCGTCTCAGCAATTACCTATTGCCGTGGAGGATGCATGGATGCTCAAGGTTTCTTAGCAGCTCTTACTCCTGCTGTGACTGATGCGGATGCGCGTGAACGTTTCCTTGCTGACCCCAAAGCAGTACTAGCAGCCGCTGGACTGGACCTACCGGAGTGGTTCACGGTGAGTGCACGTGAAGGTGATGCAGCCGAACTCACCATTACTCTGCCGCCCCTATTTGACCCTGATGCTGACGTCAGCGACGAACTACTCGACGCCGTATCCGGAGGCATGCACGTTACTTTGTATAATTGCTATCAAAGTGGAAGGTAGTAGTTAGGTGAGTGGGCGTGGTTGTCTGACCCACCCGTCATGGTGTGAGATGCGGGCGCGGATTTACTGAAATGGGTGCACTGGTAGATCAAGACCGCCAAGCCGTGAGTGAGTATTACTTCGAATTTAAGCGCACCAGTCGCGCGGCCTAACCTGAGGGGAACATGTGTCTCTAAATAGTCCGAAGGGAAACGGAAGTCAGGAAGCTGACTGGACCGATGAGCCATTAGATGCGGTTTACAGTGGAGAGGAATCGACCTTGGAGTTCCCTGGCGAGGTCTTCGACTGCGCCAATGCTTGATGGCCCCCAATTCGCTTCGGATGATCTGGTTCCAGCGGATCTCGATGAACTGCTGAAGTTGCATGGATTACCGTGGGGCGAGCGGTTGCGGGCGTCTGCGGGTCAGCGGCCGGTGGATCGCGATGGTGGCGGTGACGATTGGCAGGCGCTGCAGACATGGCAGGAACTTATTGATCGCACAGGGCCGGGAGCTTTTGCCAAGCGGTTGGAGTGGGACGGTCTAGGGCCTTATGGTGCCCGCCACTTGGTTGAAAGTCATTCGCGGACGAGTGAGAATCCTGTGTGGCTTGGCGAGCTTCACAACATGATGACTGCGGTGGCGCAGTCGGCACTTTCTGGCGAGGAACCTGACGAATCAGCGTGGTGGGACGCTATCGATCGGAAAACTGAAAATGCCCGGCGGGAAAATGACAAGCCGATTCCCTACGTCCACGCCGTGTGGCCCATCGTCGAGCACGAGTTGCGGCGGGTGCAGGTGGATGTGGGCGATCACTGCAACGTTGAGCAGTGGGCCTGGAACGACATGAGCAGTGCACTGGCACGGCAGTTGTCCAATGTGTTGAGGTCGTCGCTTAACGAACGGCGGGCCGAGACGACCTATCGCACGTACTGCCACCACGTTGTCGCATCGGGTCTGGTTCCATTCTTGAGCGAGTTTCCCGTTGCCGGTCGGGCAATCGCAACCATCTGCGAGTACTGGCGGCACAATGCCGCGCTGCTCGTACGCCGTATCCAAGGTGATCGATCTGTTCTGGCTCACGAGTTCGGTATTGAACCGACATCACCCCTGATTGGAGTCGAGTGGGGACTCAGTGACCCGCACCGAGGGGGTGCGAGCGTGGCGATCCTGACCTTCGGCGGTAACGCCCCACGCGTGGTCTACAAGCCCAAGGACCTGCGGCTGGAACAGGAGTACGAGACATTTCGCCGTACGGTGATGACGGCTTTCGATCGGGATGGAATCAACCCTCTCGACACAGATACCGTCATAGATGGTCCGTGCGATGAAGTCAGTCATGTAGTCGCCGTGGGGGATCAGTACGGCTATTCCCGGCTCGTTGAACATGTACCCTGCGACCCGGAACGGCTGCCAGAGTTCTATCGCAATGTCGGTCGACTGATGGCGATGCTCCACCTGCTCGGGGCCACCGACTGCCACTACGAGAACCTGATCGCACACAGGGAGCACTTGGTGCTCATTGATGCGGAGACGTTGTTCGAGGTTCGCCTGCGGACAGATGTCCAGCAGGTACGTGACCATCTCCCGGAGGGGATGGATGACTGGATTCTCAAGGTGGGCATGCTCCCAGCCCCTCGAGCTTTCGCTGCTGGTCAGGATGCCGTGGACATCAGTGCACTGGGAGTCGAGTCCGCAACGGGAGCGGCGGACACCGAAGTCCGTACGTGGCTCGCCGTGAATTCAGACGATATGGAACGCGGGACAGTGCTCGAAGTGATGCCGCAACCGCATAGCCTGCCGGTGCCGGTGGGCGTGCCAAACCCGTTGACGATGCATGCGGGCGATTTGATCGAAGGATTCGGCGAGATGTATCGCTGGTTCATGAAGGCTGAGCATCGGGCTGATGTGACTCGCGCGCTGCGCAGGTTTGCCGGGTTGCGCAAACGTGTAGTCCTGCGCAACACGAGTGTGTACGCGATCTTGCAGAGCCGTGCCAGCAGCCCGCAGAGTCTTCGCTCGTGCCTTGCTCGCGGTTTTGAACTGGATCGCCTTTCCAGATCGAGTTTGGTCCATGAACAGCGGACGACCATGTGGGATGTCTTTCACGCTGAGGTTGAAGCCATGGAGAGATGGGATATTCCCTACTTCGACGTTGTGCTGGGTGATACCAATCTGGTCGAAACGAATGTGTCCATCGCGGGGCTTATTGACAGTGACGGAATCGTCGAGGCGCTCGACCGACTCTCGCGCATGTCCCAGCAGGACCTCGCGTGGCAGTCATCGTTGATTGGTGCTGCTGTTTCGTTGAGCGACGGCCCCTCACCGGTCAGCACTTCACGCGAGTCACCGGTGGTGGAGGCCACGGACATTCTGACGGCGCTTCGCCAGACATCGCTGACTGATCGGGTGGGTGCACCCACCTGGCTGGTGCTCGGCGTTGCATCCCGTTCGGGGCAAGTGTCCCTTGAACTTGCTGCCCCCGAGTTGTACGGAGGCCAGGCGGGCATCGCGGCAACACTGTTCGCCCAAGCGTCTGTGAGTGACGATGCAGACGACCGAGCCTTTGCGGACCGGGCAATGCAACCACTCATCACCATGCTTGGCGACGACGGGATGCGGTTTCGCACCCAGCGCGACCGTGGGATGGGGTTCGCCGGTTACGGGGGCGTGCTCAGACTGCTGAGGATGCTGGACAACGAGGGTTGGTACCCGCCGGCAGCTGATCTGCTCGCCGCTGCCGTGGGTCACATTGACCGAGACCTGATCGCCGGTGATAGCAGTCTGGACGTGATCGGCGGGGTTGCCGGCTCGCTGGGCATTGTCGCGAGTTTCGCGAACCGTTATGGCGCGGGTAAAGACCTCACGGCTGCCATGGCTAGTCGGCTGATGCAAGCGCAGGACGCCAGCGGTGGGTGGAGACTCGCGGGATTGGGTGCCGGGCGCGCAGGCAGCCCCCTGACCGGACTGGGGCATGGAGCCAGCGGCATGGGACTCGCTCTCCTTGAGGCAGGCGTGGCACTTGAAAACGAGGCCATGGTGGCAGCTGGCGCAAAAGCCTTCGCGTACGAGGATTCCGTGTTCGATGCGAATGAAGGCAATTGGCCAGACTTCCGGCTACTTGGTGATGAACAAAGTTTCATGCTGGGCTGGTGCGCAGGGGCACCCGGTATCGGTCTTGCTCGGATGCGAGCCCTGGAACTGCTGCCTGAGCACCCCGATGTGTTGCTTTGGCGGCGCGCACTAGAACTCAGCGCCGAAGCGATGGCTTCGTTGGATCTGCAGCCGCGGGATCACGTGTGCTGCGGCAACTTCGGTCGAGCGATAGCGCTAGGGCTCATGGGCCGCTCAACGCAACGCCCCGAGTGGCTTGCTACCGCCAACGACCTCGTGGTGTCGATCCAGGCACGCGCGGAGCAGGACTTTGGTTTCGCCTTGGGTCCAGGTGGAACTGCGCGGGCCGGGTACGAGACACCGCATCTGATACCCACGTTCATGCAAGGACTGTCCGGGATTGCTTTTGCATCCCTGGTTGGACCGTCGAGCACCGCGCTCGTACCACTTCTTGTGGGAGGAACCAACCAACGGTGATGCGCACCGTTATCTGTCAGCATTTTGTTTCATGGGGACTTTTCTACGAATCCGTCACTACCGTGTTTTCCTGGTAGTTGAGCCTTACTTGGCCGAAATAGCCTAGGGTCACGAATTATCAATTGGAGGATGCATGGATGCTCAAAGTTTTTTAGCGGCCCTTGCCCCAGCGGTAACTGATGAGAAGGCGCGTGAACGTTTCCTTGCCGACCCGAAAGCAGTACTGGCAGCCGCGGGGCTAGATCTACCGGAGTGGTTCACGGTGAGTGCACGTGAAGGTGATGTAGCCGAACTCACCATTACTCTGCCGGCCTTACTCGACCCTGAAGCCGACCTCAGCGACGACGTTCTCGAAGGCGTCGGCGGCGGTGGGACATCGACAGAAGGGATTGACGAGTGTTGATAGCTGGGCCGGCTAGATAGTCCGCGAGTGGGCGTGGTGGGCTGACCCACCCGTGGTGATGATGGTGTGGAGTGTGGGCGGGGGGATTACTGAGGTGGGTGCACTGCTAGGTCACGACCGCAGTAGTTGATGGCGTGTTGCCAGTACCTGGTTTCGTGTGCTGGTGGGTCCGCGCATTACATGCGATGCGAGTTGTGGTGGCCAGGGACGGGATCGAACCGTCGACCTTCCGATTTTCAGAATGACTCACCAGAGCCAAATGTGTCTTCCGGGTTATCACTGGTCCGGTGATGGGTAAATGGCGTTCCTCATCGCTCGCTTCGGTCGAGTGGAGTCTGTGCACAGCCCGTGCACATGGCGCTGCTAACCATCGGAGTCAGCCTCAACCACTAACGTCAGTGGCGCATGACCGGATAGGGAGATTTAGTGGGCGCCCCTCCGGAGATCCATTCGATCTCTCGCCGACGATCAGCCAGCTCCTCAGCGTGGGTGGAACCGCCGAGGCTGTGGGGTGGGTGTTCAGTGGGGGCTGGTTGTGCTGAAGCTGACGTCGGCTGAGTGCGTGCGTTTCACGCGCCGAGTGTGACGAATGATGCCGAAGCTTGAGAAGGAGGCGATTGCTGCGATAGCCCACCCGAAAACGAGCCAAGTTTCATAGGTTTCGAGGATGGCGTCTTGTGCTCGGTGACGTAGTAGGACGGCGTAGAACAGCCCACCCCAGGCAACGATGAGTTTGCATGCGTGGAAGGTCCACCAGTGACGTATCTTCCGTCCTTGGTGGAACCAGGTACGTATGTCGCAGGCGACGATGATCAGCATGATGAAGGCGACTTGAATGGCGGCGTCTGCGTAGCCGGATTCAGTGTGCACGTCGATGAGACCCAGAACGAGTTGGCTGGTGGCGAACACGGCCATTGCGATGGTCCAGGCGATGTCGACTGGCCGCGGTGGAACTGCTCCGTCGGGTTTTCGAGCCGCGAGCCTGGCCCAGACGCCGACTCCGGTGGTGACGAGGTAGAGCAGGACGACGTCGAGGTAGAGGAAGAACATTGGCTGGTAGGCCATCTCGTTGAAGAACGTGGCGATGTTGTGTTTGGCGGTGCTGAGTTCTTGAACTTCCTGGGACCAGAATGCGGTGAATAGGGGGTTGGCGAGCATGGCGAACCCGGATATGGCGATCACCCATGCCAGTGGGACGGCTCCCCATTTGCCCAGTTTCCGGTGAAAGCTGCTTTTCGGTCCGAGGATCAGGATGGGGAAGACGAGGAGGGCGGCGATGGTTCCTGCGGTGATGTGTACCGCGGCTCCTGCAGTTAACAGCTGCTCCAAGTTCGTTGCCATTTCTGTTTGCCAGGCCTGCAGGTTCTAACGGAAGGGTATCCGCTTGGCTGGAGCGCCGGCCTGTAGTTGGCTTCAGGTCTTCGTGGCGTGTCCGACAGTTGCGGTTTCCATAACCAGCTGCCCTGCGGATTGCGGTGGAAGCCGCCAAGGAACGTTGTTCTCTTCTGGTCTTCGTTCTCTTCTGGTTTTCGCCGATGCATTGGACCCCACCGTGACCCAAGGCAGTGGCCAACGGCGCCCGACGAGCACCTCTCACGCGCACCGATGGACAAGCCGTGCAAGACTAGTCGAGGGCGGC
>JBIISH010000069.1:0-7518 GCA_044341115.1 Candidatus Nanopelagicales bacterium | reverse complement strand
TCTCTCGAAACGTCTCACCTTCGCTAACAACCGTGCGGGTACCCGCGTGGGAAATGGGCTACGCAGCGGCTGACGTCCTGATTGCCGACTTAGCTCAGAAGCATTATGGTCGCAACTCACTCGTACTGGAGACCGAACTAGTTACTCGGGAAAGCGCGTAGTTCCCCCGCACATCTGCCAGGATCTAGAGACTCACTTCGAATGCCTCCAGGGTCTGGTCGATGTCCACACTGGAATGGGCAGCGGACAAGAAGATCAATCCCCGACTTGTCAGTCGGACACCATGCTGTTGCAACTGCGTGTTCAGAGCCACAAGTCGACTCCCGTCGCTCATGCTTGCGAAGGATCCGGCATTTGTCGGTGGGCCGGACGCACCAAATCTCAGTTGCAGCATTGCTCCTGGACCCTCGCAGACCAAATCCACACCCTTACGGTTCGCCACATCATTGATGGAATCCCTCAATTGCCTACCGAGATCGCGAATGCTCTCATACGGATTGGTTTCGACAAGGTGACGAACGGTAGCCAACGCAGCGACCACCTGCATAACGCCAGTGTTGTACGTGCCCGAATGATTGACACCCGCAAGAGAGACTGCTTCCATCAAGTCGCGTCGTCCACCCAAAGCAGCTAACGGGTAGCCAGAGGCAATGGCCTTTGCGTAGATGGTGAGGTCTCCCTTCACTTCTGTTTTGGCCTGAGCACCTTGAAGATCGACTCGGAACCCAGTTATGACCTCATCAATGATCAAGACCATGTCGTGTGCATCACACAACGCTCGTACGCCTTCCAAGTAGCCTGGGAGGGGTTCGATTAAGCCTGTGTTACACATGATTGGTTCCATGACGATGGCAGCGATTTCGTCGGAATGGATTGTGACGATCCGCGTCAATTCATCCAAATTGTTCCATGGAGCCACGATAATGTCGGCTGCCATCGCCTCTGACTGCCCTGGCGACAGGGTTGGAGCACTCGTATTTGGATCAAACCCTGTGACTAACAGTGGATCTAGCCACCCGTGATAATGGCCATCAAATCGAATGATTCTTTGCTTGCCAGTGACTGCCCTCGCAATGCGAACAGCTAACAGATCCATCTCGGTACCTGACAAGCCAAAACGTACTTGATCGATCCAAGGGATTTGCGTCACAAGGAGCTCAGCAAGCTCACCTTCAGCCAGCGTTTGTCCAGCAAACAGTTGCCCTCGGGAGGCTTCGCTTTGGATCGCCTGCAATACCGGTGCGGGATTGTGTCCCAAGATGTGTGGACCCATACCCATGGCGAAGTCGATGTATTCATTGTCATCCACATCCCATATACGAGAGCCTTGTGCTTTGGCGAATGTCAGGGGCGTAGGAAAGGCGACGAGTCGCACGTTCGAGTTCACGCCTCCAGGAATGACATCGCAACGACGCGCATGTAAGGCGTCACCCTTTGGCGTTTGTCTAACCGGCCCAAAGACACCTGACGAAGTCATAACTTGCTCCTTTGTTCAATTGTGAATCGCTTCTTGTTTCGTCTGCAATGCACGGCGACCGAGCTGATCCATTGTCGGCTCAACCCGAGTGAAGCGCTCCTCATAACAGCCTCATGCCCCGACCGCCGGGAAACTCCCAAGGTTGCGCGTCTTCATCTACGAGATGGTCACGTTCCAGATCCTCAGGAAACGCAGGGGTGGGACCAGGGGAATCAACGAATATGGTCTGCTCGACACAGTCGCCATAAGCGTCTTGCCACGCCAGGGCTCCCTTTGCCGTGAGAATATTGAAATGGGTCGGGTTCAAGCCTTGCGACACCAATTGCTCTCGATGGAAGGGCGGAACCGGAATAGAAGTGACCATCACATACGTGGCCTTGCAGCGTAGGACTGCGGTTGGCCCCATGTCGAAAATGCGGCCCCCCATCCATGCCCCATCAGCCTGATACTTACCGGAAGTGAGCCTGACTACTTCGAAGGGCACCGATTCGTGGCTGCCTAGCAAGTTGCGGAACCGAAGAGATGTGACTTCACCTACCCTCATTCGATCAGCCTCACGCACGACTGTTGCATCCGTGAAGGTGAAGACAGAGGGCCGATCCGGAACGCTCAGAAGGATGGGCAACAGAGCTGTCGAACTGCCATCACTGCCACCACCGATGTTGTCACCAACGTCAACGAGCATAGTGGTAGCGGAACTGGCCTTGATCTGATCAACAGCCGTCTTCATACTCACTGCGGGTACTCGAAACTGGTCTCGATTCTCGATAACGATGTCTGTCAGAGCCTCGAGGGTTTCACGTGCCTCGCGCGTGAACTCGTCATCTGCATTCACCATGATGGTTAAGCCGGCTCGCGAAACGTCGCTGTAGGCGAACCCCGGAGTGACGAAAGACGTTGTGGAACCGCCCAGACGATCCGTTGCTTCCACGATTTGCCTCATCGGATCATCGGCAGTCCCCTGTGCTAACGGACTGGTGATGAGAGGAAGCTTCCGGAAGACAACGCTTCCAAGTGATCCAGATTCCGCCATTGTCTGCACCATGTTGCCTGCTTCAAGGCCACGCTCGTACATATCAACATGCGGGAAGGTTTTATACGCCACCACGCCGTCGAGCGAATCGAGCAACTTCGATGATGGATTCGCGTGCAAGTCCAATATCGCAACTATCGGAACGTCCCCAAGGACCCTTCTAGCCGCCTCCACAGCCGCGGTCTCGATATCCGACATTCCCTCAGCCACCATGGCACCGTGAAGATTCAGGACCAAGCCATGCACGGATCCGATTTCACGCAAATCATCTTCGAATCGATCGATAAGGCTCACTGCTGTTTCATTGGTGATGAGACCGGACGGCCATGCTCCAGCAGACAGTCCGAAGCAAGCGGAGTCTCCCAGACTGTCGATCGCGCCACCAATGACAGACCGCACACCCTTGTGCAGGTGCCCCACATCCGCACCGGAGACTAATTCGAATTCGCGGAAGTCATCGAGGGTGGTTTCCTGTGTAGCGAAGGTATTCGTCTCCTGCCATAAGCCCGCCACAGCAAATCTACGATTCTTAGTGATCATCGAGCGCTACCATGAAGCACGAATTCCGCGACCCCATCTAGAGCCCCGAGTTCCGGATTCAGTCGCAGACCGAGCCCTATGCCAGAGCCGAACACAAGATGGCCATTGTTCAATTGAGCGTCGGTTTCCGCGATCGTCGGGTAAACGTAATTCACGAAGCTACGGGCCACTTCCTGGATTTCGTGATTCGGTATCGCACTAGCCATCGAAGCGCCAGCCATCATCGTGGCTGGGCCCGTGCAGTCGTGGAACGACACCGGCAGGCTATAGCGGTGGGCAAGTTCCGCCACGGCCATAGAGTTCGTGACACCCCCCGCCCATGTCGGATCGATCATGACGATGTCAACCGAATTTGTGTCGAAAAGTTGTTGGAATTCGTGCTCCGTGGCCAAGAACTCTGAGGCCAAAATCGGGATCTTGGTTTGTCTACGTAGCGTGCTGAGGTTGGTGACAGGGTGCGCGAGCACCAGGTCTTCCACCCATCGAAGATCGAACTGCTCGCAGTATCGGGCTACAGCTATCGCCCCATCCACGCTCCATTGGCCGTGACCATCGATCATGATGTCGATCCCCGCACCAACCTCGTTTCTTATAGATCGCAGCGGTTCACATGCCTCATAAAGCTGCTCTTCCGTTGGCACCGTTCCCTGAATCGCCTTAGCCAAGTCGTCCAGTGGCCACAACTTCATTGCTGAAAAGCCTTCTGCGATGAGTTCACGGGCAAGGGTGCCAGCGTTTTGCTTCCATGCGCCGTAGTCGTCCCGGGGATCGGTAATGTCGGATGCTCCTTCGCCCGGAGCCGATGCGGTTGCCGTGTACTGCGGACCAGCACAACTGTTGTAAACAGGAATGCTGGACTCGGCCCCCTGGCGGAGAAGCTCACGCAAGGGCTTGCCACATTGGACAGCTAATAGATCCCAAAGTGCCACGTCAATGGCCGATAGCGCGCGATATTCCGCACCAATGCCTACGAGGCGGTGCAACGACGCCTTCATGGTCCGGAAGAACGAACCCAACTCGTCGAGGTGACGTCCCAACAGATGTTGAGCGAAGAGTCCTTCAATAGCCGCCCAACAAGCCTGCGGTAAATAGAACGTTTCCCCAATTCCGACTCGGTCTTCCGAATCGCGGATCTCTATTAAGAGGAGTCCAGGCAACGGTGAACCGGGTCCGAAAGTCCAGCCACGAATCGAAGTAATGGAAGCTCCCGACACATGCGCGTTGTGCCCCCATGCTTCCAATTGATCGATGGTCACCCCTCATCACCCTTCATATTTCGATCCAATGCCTTAAACATCCGATCCCTGCGGAAGCGATAAGCGGGCCCCAGTTATGACAAAGACCGCATGACCACAACGCCGCGACCCTTTGCTCTTGTCTGAAGTTGTGTCACACCGTCATTGATGTTTTCCAAGCTGTAGAGGCTCGTGATTAATGAATCAAGATTCAATTGCCCAGACAAGTACATTCTGCAATACCTGGGCAGATCGACCCGAGGTCTTAGGGAGCCAACATGGCTACCCCGGACGTTCAATTCACTTGGAATGAACCGTGTCATGTCAAAGGAGATTCTCGTGCCTCTGGCAGGCAAACCAACAAGGACGAGCATCGACCCCTCACCCAGCATTTCAAAGGCCTTTTCAGCAACTGATGCAGACCCTGACGTCTCAAAGACATAATCAGCTCCGCCAGCAGTCAAATCCCGCACAGACTGCACCGTGTCACTGGTGTTTGCGTCAACCACATCGGTCGCGCCGAGCTCCAATGCCAAATCCAAATTATCTCTAGACACATCGACAGCGATGATCTTGGTTGCACCGGCAATCCGAGCACCCTGAACGGCATTTAGTCCAACGCCACCGACTCCCGTGACAACAGCGGTTGCTCCCGGTTCCATTCTAGCGGTGTTGAAAACGGCGCCAAGTCCAGTTGCTACAGCACAACCAATGATGGCGGCGAGCTCTAAAGGAACCTCACGAGGTATGACGACGCATGCGTGTTCGTGAATCAGCAATTCCTCGGAAAACCCCGACAGTTCCCCATACTGATGGACTCTCGATCCGTTCCAACTGATTCTTGGAACGTCGCTTGCGGCTCGATCATGGCTACGGTTTGGGCATATAAGCGGCCTACCAGATACACAGTATCGACATTCGTAGCATGGGGCACCAGCGCACCCGACCACGTGATCGCCAACACGAACAGACGTCACCCCGGGGCCAACAGCTTCAACGACACCTGCTACCTCATGCCCCAAGATGGTTGGAAGTTGATGCGGCCAGGAACCTTCAAGAAAAAGCAAATCACTATGACATATTCCGGCAGCCACAACTCGAACAAGAACCTCTCGGCCTTGTGGCTCATCAATCTGGACATCCTCAATAGTCATCGGATGGCCCACTTCAGTGAATACGGCTGCTTTCATAACGAATCCCTTCTTGATGATCAAAATGATGAACTATCTCTTCCTGTAGAGCTGCTGTCGGCGCAGGTAATCAAAAGCAACCGCGCCAATAAGTACAGTTCCGACAATGATGGAGTTGTACTGGGGTGGAATCCGAGCCAAAATAATTGCGTTATCCACCAGCGACAGAAGTATCGCGCCGGCAGCCACACCGGAAACCGTTCCAAGACCCCCAAAGAGGCTTATGCCGCCAATTAGAACCGCTGTTATTGCCGTGAGAGTCAAAGTCGCTCCGCCGGCCGTGACCTGTCCGGCTCCGACACGCGCTGCAAATAGTATTCCACCGAAGGCAGCGGCTGTGGCGCTAATTATGTACAGCGCAAGATCTATGCGTGAAATCCTGAGTCCATTAGCGATGGCTGCATTTCGATTTCCACCCAGTGCACGAACATTGACTCCAAAAACGGTTCGTTCTAGCAAAAACCAAATGAGGACACCTACACCGAGTGCGCACCAAACGATATTCGGTAAGCCGATGAATGACCCTTGAGTCAACTCTCTGAACTCGTCCGGTAGAGGTAATACGTCCGTTCCGCCGGTGATTTGAGTGTTGACACCAACGAGGATGAAAAAGACTCCGAGCGTTGCAATAATTGGGGGCACGTGTAAATAAGTGATAATCAAGAAGTTGACTAAGCCAGCAAGGGCCCCAACCCCGATACCGATCACGAGCGCAAGCACCCAATTCATGCCAGCAACTAAAAGTAATGCCGTACTTATGGCGCCAAGAGTGAAAACTGCACCAATAGAGAAATCTAGGCCTCCCCCAATTATCAGCATCGCTGTCCCGCTACCGACAACAAAAAGGATCGAGGAATTTCGGAGAATCTCCAGCAGATTCTGAGGCTGCAAAAATGCGGGATTTACCCACGCTGTTAAGGCAGCTAGGACAAGGATCACTAGCAGGAGCGTCGTCTCTTGACGAAGCAGTACGGTGCGCACTCGCACACTCATGCTGCTCAGCCGATTATCAACCTGCACTGCCATTTTGCCGCGCCTTCCTAGCGACACCCAAGCCTTCAGCCAACATTTCCAATGTGTGACGGTGCTGTCATAGGTTCAGACCTAAGCTCGCACATCTAGACCGTCGCTTACCCGCGCGCAAGCCCGGTTATCAGGGCCACCAATTCATCTTTAGAAGTCTCCTCAATCTTTCGTGTAGCTACCGAGTTCCCCAACCGAAGGACTGTGATTCTGTCTGCAAGCTGCATGACAAGCTCTAGGTCATGACTGACGACTACGACAGCTTTGTCAGATGTCTTCAGCCTCATCATCATTTCTCGAACCTGCAAAGATTCGCGGACTCCCAGGGCTGCAGTCGGCTCATCAAGCAGGATAATCGGCTTGTCCAGTCTCATCGCCCGAGCAACCGCAACGATCTGCCTCTGGCCGCCGGACAGCAGTCCTACCGGAGTCTTCACATCGCCGACTCGGACATTCAGATCTCTCAACACGGTCGCGGCTTGCGAAACCATCGCACGCCGGTCCAAAACAAAGCCGAATTTTCTTGGCGCTGTTCCAAGCGCCATATTTGTCGCGATGTCGAGGCACTCAACCAGGGCTAGATCCTGATAGACAACTGCAACTCCAAGTTTTGACGAGAGGGAAGCGGTCAGTTGTACATCCACAGTTTTACCGTTGATGTACAACTGACCCGCATCCCTACCATGAATACCAGTGACGATCTTCACCACCGTGCTCTTGCCAGCCCCGTTATCACCTACGATGGCGTGAATCTCACCTGGGTAGGCAGCAAAGTCAACACGTTCGAGCGCATTAACTGAGCCAAAAGACTTCGAGACTGCTTCGAGCCTCAGAATGGGTTCAGATGTCATCCCCATCCCTTTTGCAGAAAGTCCTCAAGAGTGTCCTTGGAGGCCATTTCAGTCGGGACAGGTAGATTTACTACATCAGTCTTGCCGTTGTAGAAATCAACTGCCAGATCAATGGATTGCTTGCCTGCATCGCATAGTCCCTGTAGCAGCATCGTGTGAGCCACACCTG
>JBIISH010000187.1:0-4244 GCA_044341115.1 Candidatus Nanopelagicales bacterium | reverse complement strand
TTTTTTCTTGTTCTGTAACACGTTTGCGCCGTCACCTGCCGGGTACCACGGCATCGTGGTGAATGTGATGTCGCCGGGGCGAAGATCTTGCATGCTGACTGCGAGATCTCGCAGGTTTTCAATGTTGGCGAGTTGTGGATCTGCCGTGAGTGATTGGGTAGCAGCATTGAGCACGCCAACGAGGGCTGCCGGGTTGAGCAGGGTGCCGGCCGAAAGAACCTTGCGCGCCATTGAGGACAAGAAAGCTTGCTGGCGACGGATACGCGAAGTGTCCGAGCCATCGCCGAGTTCCTTGCGAGTGCGCACAAAAGCAAGTGCCTGTTCACCATTGACCGTTTGTAGGCCTGCATCGAGTTTGAGGCCGCTGAGTGAATCGTTCACCGGTTCTGTGAGGCAGACTTCCACGCCGTCGAGGGCTTCGACGATGCGTTTGAATCCGCCAAAGTCGATGACCATGAAGTTTGTGAGATCAAGGCCAGACATTTCCTCAACGGCCTTCATCGCGCAACCTGGGCCGCCGATCATAAAAGCTTCATTGAACTTGCCCTGGTAACCGCCCACGTTCTTGCCGTCGGCAGTGGTGCAGACCGGCAGGGTGATCAAGGTGTCGCGAGGGATGCTCACCGCGGTGGCGCGTGTGCGATCGGCGCTGACATGCAAAAGGATGGTGGTATCAGAGCGTTCGGCATCGCCAAATTTTGCGCGGCTGCCGTATCCCTTGTTACCTGCACCCTGCCGGGTGTCGCTGCCCATCAGCAGCACATTGAAGGGAGTCTGCTCACCTGTTTCTTCGTCAATCACCAACGAGGTGGTTTCGGCAGCCGTCTCACCCGTTTGATCTGAGACGTCTAGAGCTGTGATGTTGCCTTCGAGTTGTCCCATCACCACGGTCACCCCTGCTCCGACCATCGTGGCTGCGACCACGGCACCGGAGGTAACGGCGGCGAGCGTGCGGGTCCAACGCCGGCTACTCACGTTTCTCGCCTTCTATCGGGTGTGTCATGGGCGCCACGGGGGCAGAAAACCATGGTAAGCGGGATCTGCTTTCTCTCGGCATGTGACGCACCAGTGTGAGGGACAGTTCTCAATGTCCGTTTTGCCCGATTCTTTTGGTGTCAATGTGACGTGTGAGGCTTGGAAAAATTGCAAAGCCATGGCACCGTGGATCGAGTCGGTGCGTCTGAATTCTCGATGCACCTCTTCCCGGCGTCATTGATTTGGAGGTACGGCCACCGTGCGGCACTTCCCAGGCATAAACCGCCGCCGCACTCTCGTGGCAGCAATTTCACTCCCCGCCGTGGTTTTTGCTGGACTCTCCCTCCCCGTAGCGGGCTCACTCACTGCCGGAGTCGAACGGCCTTTTCTAGAACGCGATCCGGTCCCGGCCACCGTGGCGCAGGTTCCCCTGACCGGTCTGGACTTAGACGTACTGCAAGAAGCCTCTCTTGCCATGGCCAACTGGGAGGGAATGCGCAGCGAGGTTCACACCGATGCTTTGGGCCTTTCCACGCAGGAGCCGCTCTTTAGCACCTCTGCCGACTACGACCATGCACACGACGAAGACATCCCATTGGAACCGGTATTAGCTACCCGGTCGGTGACGACAGGTGACTTTGGATTGGTAGGGATCTCCTCTGACCAACCCCTTGACCCCAACACTCGCATCGTGGTCCGAGTCCGCGAAAACGGCACGTGGTCGGATTGGTCAGCCATTGGAGTGACCGAGCACGGACCTGACCCCGATTCAGAGGAGGCTGCGGGGGCATTATTCGGAACGGAGCCACTTCTCACTGGTAACGCCGACGGTGTTGAGGTCAGGATGGATACCCCTGGCGGCATCGTTCCCCGTAATGCTCAGGTCGTACTGGTGGATAACCCGGTAGTAGCTGCCGATGCGCAATTGCCAAGCCCCACTGAGGTTTCGAACCTACCGATGTCGACGGTGGCGGCAAGCACGGTGAGTGCCCCGAAGCCCGCAATCATTTCCCGCGCCGAATGGGGCGCAGATGAAACCCAACGCCGCGGTAACGCTCGCATTTCGCCAACGATCAAAGCAGCATTCGTGCACCACACCGCTTCGAAAAACAATTACTCTGCGGAACAATCGGCACAACAGATGCGCAACCTGTACTCCTGGTACGTCAAAGGACTGAAGTACCAAGACATGGCGTACAACTTCCTCATCGATCGTTTTGGCCGCGTATACGAAGGACGCGGCGGGGGCATGGATCAGGCCGTAGTCGGCGGGCACACCGCAGGATTCAATGAGGAAACTTTTGCCGTCTCGGCAATCGGCAATTTCCAAACCTTCAATCCAGAGGCTCCAGAAAAAGAAGCAATCGTTGAGTCCATTGCATCTTTAGTCGCCTGGAAAATGTCGATGAACCATCGCGACCCCAACGGCACCACCACACTTGTTTCAAACTCCGGCTCTGGCACTTCGAAATACCGACCGGGTCAGGAAGCAGCAGCAGCCGTGGTGGGCGGTCACCGAGATATCGGCTCCACCTCATGCCCAGGTCAGTTCCTGCACGCTGAACTTCCGAATATTCGGGCCCGCGCTGGTGCAAAAATGGGCGCGTCAATGATCAATCCGACTGCGGGATCAGCCTCGTGGGGCAGCGCCGATCCAGTTCAAGTCAACGCGATTACCAACGCACCCCTCGCATGGTCGGCAACAGTCACCTCGCGCTGCGGCACAACCGTTCGCTCTCTCGGGGGGCAACAAGAGGCGCCCGGCGCGTTCGGATTTGGTTGGGACAAGCTCGACGACGCAGGCCAGCCGGTGCCACCAGGCACGTACACGATTACCGTCAACTCCAATGGGAATGGCGAACCGCTCTACCCATGGGTGGGCCAGGCTCGGGTCTTGGCAGCGCCCGGATCGCCACCGGATCCATGCGGCCCGCCAGATTCCTTCACACTTAACGGCGCCGGATTCGGTCATGGTGTGGGAATGTCGCAGTACGGCGCCTACGCAATGGCCAAAGAAGGGCGCGATGCAACGAGCATCGTCACCACGTATTACACCGGCACAAATGTTGCAGCGGTTCAAGACGATATGGACATTCGCGTCAACGTTGAGTACCAGAAGCCCAGCGTCAAGGTTCGCTCGGAAGCGCTAGACGCAGCGGGCGGTCAGATCGAAGTCAATGTCAATGGCACTGTGACCGTAGGTGGGCCGCAGGATGTGTTCACGTTCAACCCGGGTGGAGCGGGCATCACCGTCTCCCGAGCGAGCGGTGGCACAAATACTGATCTGGGATCCGCACCGAACGTGTCGGTCCGCTGGGCGGGTACTCGCAATCCCGGCGCTGCTGCTGGTGGACCCACCCTGCTCAACGTGGTCGCAGGTGGTGCTGACTTCAGTTCGCCAGGACACCGCTACCGCTATGGACATGTGGAGCTCAGTGCCGCTGCGGGCAAGGTGAACGCAGTGAATTCAGTGCGGCTGCACGATGAGTACCTCTACGGGATCTCGGAAGTTTCAAACTCGTGGCCCGAGGCTGCCATGCAGGCGCAGGCCCTGGCAGCACGCACCTACGGCCTCGCCAAGATCAATGCCGGCATTCGCAATTCCTGTGCATGCCATGTTGATGATGGTTTCGGACCATTCACCGATCAGACCTTCTCCGCATGGTCCAAGGAAAGCAGCGCGAAAGGCAATCGCTGGGTTGCTGCAGTGAATGCCACACACGTTGACCCAACGAGCGGCCTAGTGATTCTGTACAACGGCGCGCCCATCACCGCGTTCTATCACTCATCCTCCGGCGGTGCGACCACCGCGAGCCGGGACGCATGGGGTGGCGATCTTCCTTATGCACAAACGGTGGCTGACCCGTGGTCATTGACTGCGGATAACCCGAATCGCAGTTGGGCAGTCACGGTGCCACAGGAGCAAATGGCGAAAGCTTTCGGTGTTGGCGGTGTTTGGAAACTTGATGTCACGGAGCGCCATGCATCTGGTGCGGTGAAAACCATCCAAGCAACATTGGGTGATGGAAGTGTCGTGAGCAAAACTGGAAGCGCGATTCGTTCGGCTCTCGGATTGAAGTCCACCTACATCAACTCCGTGGATGGCAGTGCTGGCTCTGCCGGTGCACCACCTCCGGTGACACCGCCGGCGGCTGGCACCGAAGGTGAGCCAGTTGCAGCGTCAGAGCGCCAGGTGCGCCTGCTCTCGCCAGCCGCTACTGAGGTGAAAGCCGGAAAGTCGTACTCGGTGCGTGCAAAGGTGACGCCCA
>JBIISH010000236.1:0-3320 GCA_044341115.1 Candidatus Nanopelagicales bacterium | reverse complement strand
GCTAAAGGCAAAACTGACACAAAGGGGCGGGTGAGTTTCTCAGTCCGCAAGGCTTGGCCACCTGGTACTACCACTACAAACCGACTCGTTGTGGTGCGCAAGATGGCTCCCATCGGTATGAGCCAAGACATCAGTGTGACAGTTACCTCGAGTGTTAAGGCGCGCACCGTTGCACTCGTCACTCCGGTAAAAATTGACGTGCCAGTTGGAAAACCCTTTACTATCAAAGCGAAAGTGCGCCCCTTCAAATCAGGAATGATGGTCTGGCGTCAGGCTCTCGTCAATGACCAGTGGGTCACGGTTGGGAAAACCCGCACCAAGGCCAAAGGCACAGTGAATTTCAAGGTGAAGCGAGCTGGGCCGGCCGGAGCTACCTACACCTATCGCCTCGTCGTCGTTGATAAAGCGCAAGCTGCAGGAGTCAGCCCGAGTTTCACTGTGGTGGTCGGCTCCTAGCTGTAGCGCCCTCACCAGCTGCGAGTTCTGCTGAAAACACCTCCGCCATGAGCACGGATCCGTCGATGCGCAGTGGAAGCGCAAGTGGGGCAATCCACTCTGATTGTGGATTCAGATCTGCGGCAGCGACAAGAACACGGCTGCCATGAGCAATGCTCCAGAGCGTGGCTAGGTCTTCTGCAGCGTCGAGAACTTGGTCTTGGGAAAGTGTTTTTCCTTCCATGGTGAGTGCAGCGGCATCAGTGAACTGACCGCCCACGAGAAGTGCATCAGGTTGATTGCGAACATCGATGGTCACGTCGCGACTCCCATCTGGCAATTCACCTGTGATGGGCAGGCCGAAGGGATGCAGAGAAACTGCTAACACGTCGCCGCAGCCGAGTTGAAGCATTCGAGAGCCGGAACGCTCATCGGTGACAACTAGATCACACGATGTGAACTGATCCTCATCCACCACGGCAATGCAGCCGCTCGCCCAGATCCCGCCAAGCCACGTGGCACGCTGCCAATGCCAAGGAAGCGCAAGTGCGATGCGGGTCCCGGGTTCAGCGTCGAACTCCATGACAAGGGCGTTGGCAATTTTGGCGGCCGCATTGGCAACGGAAATCCCGGAGAGCTCAGTTCGCGACCCATCATCGGCGTCGACGTAGGTCACGAGCGGGAAAGCTGGATTATGCCGCCGGGCAAGTAGGGACCAGATATCGCTCATGAGTAGGCAATCTAGTCATGTGGCAGGCTGAGGGAATGACCGAAGCAGTGCTCCTGGTGGGCGGCCAAGGGACGCGACTTCGTCCACTCACAATCAACACCCCCAAACCAATGCTTCCGGTGGCTGGCGTGCCATTCACGGTCCACCAGATCACGCGAGCGCGCGACGCCGGTGTGACCCGAATCATTTTGGCGACCAGCTATCGAGCTGATGTGTTTCGGGAGTTCATCGATGATGCCGATCTCGGCATCGAGATTGTTATTGCCACCGAGGATGAGCCGTTGGGCACTGGCGGGGCGATTCGGCACGCGCTTCCTCATCTCACCAGTGGCCCGGATGATCCAGTTCTGATTTTTAACGGCGACGTCCTCACCGGTGTCGATATAGCCGGTCTTGTTCGACACCACGAAGCCACTAACAGCGACGTCACGTTGTACCTGACTCCAGTGGAAGATCCGCGCGCCTATGGATTGGTGCCACTCGATGAATCTGGTCGGGTTATTGCATTTCTGGAAAAGCCCACAACTCCTGAAGAGATTGTGACCGATCTGATCAATGCCGGATGCTACGTGTTTCGCAAGAGCGTCATCGATTCCATCCCAAGTGGCCGGCCAGTCTCTGTCGAGCGGGAGACGTTTCCTGGATTACTTGCTGGCGATTCGCTCGTGACCGGTGTGGTGGATCGCGGCTACTGGCTCGACCTCGGCACTCCACTTGCATTTGTACAAGGAAGCCGTGACTTGGTGCTCGGTGCGGCGCCATCTCCGGCAGTGCCCAATCCAGGTCCATCGTTGGTGCTGGGTGGTTCGCAGATCGCCCCTGATGCCACGGTGACCGGTGGTTCTTCGGTCGGTCGAAATGTCGAGGTGCGCGCAGGTGCGTACGTCGACGGTTCCGTTATTTTCGACTCTGCAGTGATTGGCTCTGGGTCCCGCATTTACAATTCCATCATCGGCGCCGGCGCCGTTATCGGATCTAACTGTTGTATCGAGGGAGCTGTGATCGGTGATGGAGCGATGATCGGTGATGGAAACGAGCTACTGACAGGGGTGCGAGTGTGGCCCGACACCAACCTTGCTGCGCTGACCGTGCGCTTTTCGAGTGATCGCACATGACAAGCTTGCGCGGCATTGCCCGCACCACGGCGGTCGCTGCTTTGGCTGGCGGCCTTGCTGTTCTTTCGCCTTTGGCCGCCCCGGCGCATGCTCATGGCATCATCGAACTAGACGAAGGCAGTGCCGTTGCTGGCACAACCAGTGTCATGACGCTAGAAATCCAGCACGGCTGTCTGCCCGCTGAGCCCACTGTTCAGGTCGAGGCATTTGTTGGTGCACCGTGGCGGGCCGTGAAACCGCAGGCTGTCCCGGGCTGGACCTCCTCGGTGCGCAAGCAGGCCAAGGGCGGGTGGCACATCACGTGGATCAACCAGGGAACACCGATCCCGTTCGGAACCCCTACGTTCTTGCCCATCAAGGTTGCGTGGCCTAAAAAGACAGGCACATACGGCATGAGCGTTATGCAGTTATGCCCAGGCTCGTCGTACTTCTGGAACGACAAATACGCCCCGGCTCAGGAGAATGTGCCATCACCGCCGCTTACGCCACGGCCTGAGGTGTTAGTCGTCGCTCCTAAGTAGGCAGCTCGAATGTTGATGGGTCAGCAGGCGGGCGCGGCGCTGGGGCTGTTGCCGGATAGCCGATAGCAATTGCCCCCAGAGGAAGCGCGGTTGCATCGAGATCCAACTGATGTTGCACGACTTCTGGGCAAAACAGCGTGGAGGAAATCCATGCTGATCCCAGACCCTGTGCGGCAATCGAGATCAGCAGATTTTGCACAGCGGCACCCCCGGCAACGAGGAACATGTCGCGTTCATAGCCGCTCCGCGCCTCATCAGGATACGTATGAGCGCCGCTTGCCAGATCCATAAACGGCACAATCACAACGGGAGCGGTGCGCAAAAGATCGCCGCGGGCGATCCTTTTCTCGATTTCCGCGGGTGAGATACCAGGTGTTGCACTGAGGTCTCTGCGCCAAGCTGCGGCCATGGCGTCAAGAAGTGCGGTGCGTTGCGCGCCTTGTCGCAACACCGAAAATCGCCAAGGGGTGGAGTGGTGCGGGGCAGGTGCGGTGATGGCTGATGAGATCGCTTCCTTGA
>JBIISH010000068.1:0-7584 GCA_044341115.1 Candidatus Nanopelagicales bacterium | reverse complement strand
GACACCTTTGTTGCCGTGACCGGGGACGGCACGCTGACAGATTTGCCGCGAGGGGTGGATCAGTACCTCGAGATCATCCGCGCTCGATCAGGATCTAGTGCTGCACCAGTAGCTTCAGCAGCAAAGCCCGCTGAAGCAGCGCCATCCAAAACCGATGCAGCCCTTGACCGTCAGCGTCGCAAAGACCTGGCACGGCTTGAGCGCCAACTGGAGAAGGCGCACACAGAAGAGGCGGCCCTTTTGGCTGATCTCGAGACGCACTCCACGGACTATGAGAAAGTCGCGATTCTCAACGAGGCATTGCGCGGGGTGCAAGCACGCCTTGGTGGTTTAGAGGAAGAGTGGCTGCTAGTTAGCGAGTGATCATTTCCGGAAAATGTGCTACATTGACGCACATGGAGAGCAGGGTTGGTCTTCGCGGACTTCAGCAGAATGCCTCTGAGATTGTGCACCGCGCTGCTTCGGGAGAGTCGGTGCTGATCACGGATCGAGGAAGGCCAGTTGCGCGGCTTGTGCCGCTCACGCAAGGAAACCTCGCCGGTCTCATCGCAGCCGGCCAGGCCCGTCCAGCTCGTATGAGCCTTCGGGATCTTCCCCCGCCATTGCCGGCAAAGGGTCCCCGGACACTTTCCAGCATTCTCGCCGAACAACGCGCGGACGAACGCTAACCCGACTGTGGTCTTCTACTTAGATACATCGGCATTCATCAAACTCCTCGTTGAAGAGGATCACTCGGACAAGCTGCGCGCCTTCGTTCACTCCTCGGATGACCTATTCGTATCTTCTGATCTCCTACGAATTGAGGGATTACGCGCAGCGCGATCGCACTCCCAGGAGGTACTTCGGCAAGCCCGCATAGCTCTTGAAGGAGTCACCTTGCTCAGCATTAGTGCGACCATTTGCGAGTTTGCCGCAGATCTGGATCCCTTGATCCTTCGGAGTCTGGATGCTCTGCACTTAGCTTCTGCCCTTTCCTTGGGTGATGAGCTACAGGCAGTCATCACATACGACGATCGCCTCTCCCAAGCCTGTGCTCTTCACGGAGTCGCTGCGATCGCGCCCTAGGCGGGATTGACCGACCTTCCGTAGAGTTCGGGTATGGCCACCCCTCCCACCGCAGCTATGCCGATGCGCCTATTGGGCGATCTGTCGGTTTCTGTAGTGGGGCTGGGCTGCATGCCTCTCTCTTTTTCCCACATGCGCGATGAACGGCCGCGGGCGTTGGCCACTATTCACCGCGCCCTCGATCTCGGCATCAATTTTCTTGACACGTCGAATATTTACGCGCCTTCGTGGGATGCGGTGGGGCATAACGAGGAGCTGATTGCTGAGGCGCTCAACTCCTATCAAGGTGCGGCGGATCTTTCTTCGGTGGTCGTGACCACGAAGGGCGGGATCACTCGCGGTGAAGGTGAAACGTGGGGTCGCGATAGTTCTGCAGATGCTCTGGTGCGCGCATGCGAGGCGAGCCTTGAAGCACTTGGCTCCACGGTGATTGATCTGTACCAGCACCACCGCCATGATCCTTCGATTTCTTATGAAGAACAGATGAAGGCAGTTGCTGCACTTCGCGATCGCGGATACATCAACCGCATCGGCATTTCTAATGCGCAGCTCGACGAGGTTCAGGTTGCACTTGATGTATTGGGCGGACCAGACGATGGCGGTTTGGTGTCTGTGCAGAACGAGTACTCACCTCGCTACCGAGGCGAGTCCGACGTATTAGAACTGTGCTCGACTCTCGGTATTGCGTTCTTGCCCTGGTCGCCTCTCGGTGGATCGGAACAAGCGAAAGATCTCGGCTCGAACTTTGCCGAGTTCGCTGCGGTTGGGACAGAAGTCGACGCAACGGCGCAAGAAGTCACCCTCGCGTGGCTACTAGCCCTCACGCCAGTGATGATCCCCATTCCCGGCGCGACCCGTCCAGAAACTATCGACTCGATCGTTCGCTCTGCCCACCTCGTGTTGACGGCAGATCAAGTAGATCGACTCTCGGCCACCTCACCCATGGGTGAGTCCATGTATCCCGAAGACCAACCAAGGAGTCCACTGCGATGAGCGAGAGCACCCCAGCGGAGCGAGTCGTGATCATCGGAGCTGGCTTCGGCGGTCTTACCTGTGCGCGCGAGTTAGTGAAGAAAGGTGGCTTTTCGGTCACCGTGATTGATCGGCACCCCTACCAACTTTTTGCCCCGCTGCTGTACCAGGTGGCCACCGGCGGCTTGCCTGAAGATGACATCGCCTACCCGGTGCGGGCAGCAATCCCTGGTGTCGACTTCAGACGCGGCGATGTGGTTCACGTCAATCCTGATTCGAAGACGGTGCGTTTGGCCGATGGTCACGTCGTGGAATTTGATCGTTTAGTGCTCGCTATGGGAAGTACCGGCACCACATATGGAATTCCTGGTGTTGATGAGCATGCCCTGCAGATGAAAGACATCAAACAAGCGCGCGCGATCAAGAACAGCCTGCTGCAAAAGTATGAAGACGTGGAGGTCGGTCTTGCGCCGAAAGAGTCTTTGCGTGTGGTTGTGGTGGGTGGTGGCCCCACGGGCGTTGAAGTGACCGGTGCTGTTGCTGAACTCCAGCGCAGCATGAAGCGTGAGTTCCCGAAGATCTCCAAGCACGCGAGTGTGACCCTGGTTGAAGCTGCACCTCGACTGCTCATGCCGTTCTCGGAGAAGTCGAGCGCTCGAGCAAAGTCAGACCTTGAAGCACTCGGTGCAACCGTGAAACTTGAGGCTGCAGTTGACCGCATGTATTCCTCGGATGTGCACCTTAAATCCGGAGAGGTGCTACCGGCGGGAACGATCGTGTGGGCTGCGGGAGTTGCTGCGCCACCGGAGTGGGCGGTGCTCGGCCTCACCGATCGCGCGAATCGCTTGATCGTTTCGCCAACCCTTGAACTCACCCAGAATGTCTGGGCGTTGGGCGATCTTGCGCACGTTGATGGTGGGGACGGTCGTCCGTTGCCGATGGTGGCATCGGTGGCGATGCAGCAGGGCCGCTACCTGGCTGACGCGTTTGAACGCAGTCGTAAAGGCGAGGAGATCAAGCCGTTTAAATACAAGGACAAGGGTCAGATGGCAACCATCGGGCGCAGGCGCGCAGTGGTGGAGATGCCCAACGGCTGGCGTCTTTCGGGAACCGTTGCGTGGTTGTCGTGGCTTGGCCTGCACGTGTTCTATCTGGCGGGCGGACGCAACCGGGTTTCGGTAGTTGCCGACTGGTTCTGGAATTACGTGGCGTGGGGAATTGGCCCACGCAGAACCGTCATCGACTAACTGGTTGGAGTTCCGGTCGGTTGCGGAGCCGCTGGCGCAGCTTGAATCTGCACGTCTTTCGCAAATTGCGAGTACGGCACAAAACATTGGGTGGTGCGCTCGCCGCGCTTCCAGCCAGTTGAGTTGGGCCAGATCGCCCACCACGCGAAGTACTTGATTCCGGCGCTGAACTTCTTGCCTTCGCGCTCGCAGTATTTCTTAGCAAGGCGCTCAACCGACGTGTTGCCCGGGAAGCGAGATGTTGCCTTGCCAAGTTCAGACTCGGCGATCATGATCCAGTTTTTCTTGGGGTTGGTGCATGGGTACGCGGCGGTAGTTCGCGAGCCAGGAACCCCGGGGGTGCAGTACTGGAACTGAGCGAGTGGGGTTGTCTCCACCAAGGTGCGTGCAGGCACAGCAAACTTCACAAAAGTTGTGCCACCGCGCAGCACCACATCGCAGCGCACCCAACGCTCACCCGCCGCCCACTGATCAGCGGTCGGGAATACCCCGATCACCTGGAAGCGGTTCGGCAGGTTGGTTCCCTCGAGCCCTAGGTATGTGTTAGCGGCCTTGGTTGTGCACGGGGCGGTGGCTTTGAGGCGGCTGGCCACGCTGGCCTTGGCCGGAATACCGAAGGATTCCGGGAGCACTCGGGTCAGGAAAGTTTGGGCGGTATGCGGGGTGAGGCAATCCACCGCCGGGGTGGTGGCTGCTTGATCTTTGGTGGCCTTGGCCGAGTAGTTGAAGCACTGCTCGATGGCGGGTTCGGCTGCAGGGTTAACGGCCGGGCTGATTGCTACTGAGGCCGCTGTGACGCCAGGTGCGATTGAGACCAGACCCGTCACCAATGCGAGGGACGCGATGGCAGCGGTTGTTGGGCGGGCGAAGGGGAGTCCACTCATACGCATGGCTCCACGATAAGCCGGGATCAGGTTGTGCATCCGCGCTGCCCCCGCCAGACTTGGCGCCATGCCTACAGTGAGTGTGCTGAGTTTGAAAGGTGGCGTCGGTAAGACGTCCGTCGTGCTGGGACTGGCCGGAGCGGCCACTGTTCGGGGTCTGGCCACGCTTGTGGTGGATCTTGATCCACAGGGCAATGCCACCTCCCTTCTCAAAACGCATAAGACCAAGACGACTCTTGCCGACGTGTTCGCGCACCCCGGCAAAGCATCCGTCGAAGAAGCTTTGACGCCGTGCGACTGGGAGATCGAGCCCGGCGAAGTCGACGTTCTCCCGAGCCACCCGAACATCATTCGTTTTGACTCCTGGACCGGAGCCGCGTTCCGACCGCGCCTGGCTCGAGCACTCGAGCACCTCGAGGGCTATGACCTCACGCTGATCGACTGCCCGCCATCACTTGGTGCGCTCACCCGTGAAGCACTCGCCGCCTCTGACCTCGCACTCGTGGTGACAACCCCTTCTTTCTTTGGCGCGCAGGGAGTTGAGCGAGCGATGACGGAGATCGACGAGATCCGCCGCACGGTCAACCCGAACCTGCAACTGGCCGGCATCGTGGTGAACCGCGTGCGTTCTGTTGCTGAAGAGCACCGGTACCGCAACGAGGAGCTCGTCGAGATTTACGGGCGCACCCAATTGTTCAAGCCGGTGGTGCCAGAGCGCATCGCGATGCAACAGGCCGAAGGATTTGGTCAACCGGTGCAGACCGTGCGCACCGCAGGTGGTCGCGAAGTGGCAGAAATTTTCGATGGCTACTTAACAACACTGCTGCGCAAAGGCTGAACGACGACGCTACTTCGACGACGCTACTTCTCTGCGCGCAACACCTTGTTGTTGAGCACGAGCGCAGCAGCTATCGCGAATGCCAGCATTCCGATGGCCAGCACGATGAGCCAACCGCCGGTATCCCCAGCGCCGGTGATGTTGGGTGGATCATCCGGGCACATTCCCACGCCGCACTCGGGAATCACAGAAAGACCAATAACGATCAGATCCAAGAACGCCCACATGATCGCGGTGAGCGCAATTACCCGCAGCCAACGCTGTTGATGGGCGATTCCTGAATCTGCGTCGAGGAATGGCTTATTCCACAACAACATAAATGAGCAGCCCACGATGGCAATCACGAAAGTGACCAACGCCCAGGTGTAGAGGTGCAGCCCGAAAAGCGCTGGGCCATAGCCGGGATCGCCCGGTTGGATATGCAGGAGGATCTGGCGGACGCTACCGGCGCTGCCCACAACAGCGGCCAGAATGCTCAACGCGTAGTGCGCAGGCTTCATGCCCCACAGCAGGTTCATGATGGGTCCAACAGCCAAGCCGATCATGGCGGAGCGCTGGATCAGACAGAGCGGACAAGGCTGTTCACCCACACCGAGTTGCAGATGCAGTGAACCGGCGAGCACACCGATGAGAGCGAACAACGCGAGCACGTTGATGATGCGCGCAATCTTGGTTTCGCGGGACACGAACTCTGACTTAACCTCTTCAAAGATGGCCGACATCAGAAGCTCAACGGAATCGGGTCGGTCATATGGAGGTTCAGCAGCACCACGGTCCACGCCAATGCGACCAGGGTCAATGGAATGGTCCACTTCTTCTTCATGAACACGCCGATAAAGACGATGAACCAGAGGACAAACATCGAGAGCATCACAGCGCCACCGTATTACCTAGCGGCAAATCGGTGGGTCAGGCGCGAAGGGTTTGCGATGGCAATTCACCGAAACGATTGCGGTACGCCTGCGCAAATCGACCCAAATGGGTAAACCCTTGGCCGTACGCGATAGCGCCGACACTCGCATCGGTGGAGGAACTGACGAGTTCATCGTGCACCCGCTGCAGCCGAAGCTCGCGCACGTACTCGGTGGGGCTCATGCCCACATACCGGGAGAAGCCTTCTTGCAGAGATCGGATGCTGCAGCCGGCAGCTTCAGCCAACTCGGTCACAGTGAATTGCCGTTCGGGTTCGGCCTCAAACAACTCGACTGCCCTGCGCACCATGCGTGGGGCTGCTGGTTTAAAGCCATGGGCTAACGCTTCGGAGTAGTTGTGTTCGTGGCTCATCAGCAACCCGGTCAAAATCAAATCGACGAGTTGGTTGCGCGCCTCGGGCATCATGGACAGACCATTGTCTTCAGCGTCAGCGCATGCAAGGTCGACCAACCGCCGCCAACTGCGCGCTTGCGGAGTGGAGAGGTCCATGCCTAACTCGAATCTCAGCGGAGCGATGAGATCGTGGCCGAGGAGTTTGCGCAACCGTTCTTCGGCGACCTGCCGAGCCACGTAGACCAGAAGGTGCGGGGAGGTTGCGTGCCAGCGCATGCTGAGCGGCTGGGTGGGATTGGGAACCGAGGCAAGGTTCACATTCGACTCGATCGTCTGGCGCCCGTTGGTGATCGTGGAACCGCCGGTGAGGGGCATTTGCACCAGAAAGAAACTGTTCAGCGGCCCCGGATCGATATCAACCGGCACGCCGTAATCGAGGAAGTTCAGACCAATATCGCCCAAATCAAGACGGTTGTGGACCGTGTGAACCGCACTTGTGCCATCAACGGTGGTGAGTTCGTGCGGGCAGAAAACTCTGGCCACCTGCTCTCGCGCGTCGTCGAGCGAGCGCGTGCGGAACAGGGTGTGGGAGCCCAGTAATTCCGCGGTCATAAATGCATCGTCGGCGCAATGCCAGCCCCTGTCAACGGGTTTCACGATTCCCTTCCCGCTTGGGCCGGACATTGGGCGCGCATTCTGGATAGTGCACCCATCGCTGGGCATCTACCGTGCCTTGAGTTCACAACGAGGAGGAATTCGGTGCTTACAGGGAAAGTGGCAATCGTGACGGGCGGCGCAACGCTGTTCGGTAAAGCAGTGGCCGCAACGCTGGCTGAGCAAGGCGCCAACGTGGTCGTCGCCGATATCGACGATGCGGGTGGTAAGGCTTCGGCTAGCGCAGCGGGCGGGATTTTCGTCCATACCGATATCACCGACGATGCGCAGGTGGCAGCTCTCGTTACCCGCACTGTCGCTGAATTCGGTGGAGTCGACGTGCTCGTGAATCTTGCTTGCTCCTACGGCGACGAAGGCGCTGCAACCACTCGCGCGCAATGGCTTTCCACGCTCGATGTGAACCTGGTGAGCGCGGCGATGCTGGGGGTCGCCGTGCAGCCAATAATGGCAGCGCGCGGTGGCGGTTCGATCGTGAACCTGTCGAGCATTTCCTCCAAAGTTGCACAGACCGGCCGGTGGGCTTACCCCGTCAGCAAAGCCGCCATGGTGCAACTGACTAGAAACATGGCGATGGATTTCACGGGAGATCGCATCCGTGTCAATAGCGTCTCACCTGGCTGGACCTGGTCGGCGATCA
>JBIISH010000067.1:0-7639 GCA_044341115.1 Candidatus Nanopelagicales bacterium | reverse complement strand
AACCTCTACGAACGGCTCGGTTACGCACGACTGCCGGAACGCGAATGGTCACCAACTCCAGCAGGTGATTCCACATCAGGTACGTCAATTCGTCTCTTGGTGATGCGCAAGGAACTTCCCTTACTCGGCACCCTTTGAGCGGCGCCCCGTTGCCCTATCCGCTTCACGCTTGGACTCGCGCTCGGCAATGGCCTGACGCTTGTCATAGCTCTTGCGACCGCGGGCAACCGCGATCTCCACTTTTGCGTAGCCGTCCTTGAAGTAGAGACTCAACGGCACGAGAGTCACACCGGTGTCTTTGACCTTGCCGGCAATGCGTCGTATTTCATCTTTGCGCATGAGAAGTTTGCGAGGACGACGCGGCTCGTGGTTGGTCCAAGTGCCGAGGTCGTACTCAGGGATATGAATGCCGCGCAACCAGATCTCGCCGTTCTCATACAGGGCATAACCGTCAGTCAGGCTCGCACGCCCGGCCCTTAATGATTTAACCTCGGTTCCGGTCAACACCATGCCTGCCTCGAACACGTCTTCGATGGAGTAGTCGTGCCGTGCCTTCTTGTTTTGGGACACCAAAATTTTCCCAGTTTCACGAGGCACGGGAATTCACCTGTTCATTCATCTCAAGCTGAGCGCGACCTTGTCTTATCCACGAGAAGATGACAAGCACAGCGGCCGCAACCGCCATAGCGATAACCCACAAGTAAACATAGATATCGATGGATGCCCCGATGGGCGGACTGTTGGGCAAGTAGGAGCGCAGCAATGGCAACGCAAACAGCAAACCTGCTGTCCACGGAAGCAGCGCCACTTCCATTTTGCGCCGATTCGTGGTGACCAAAATTCCTACGAACAATGACAATGCCGCAAGAATCAGTCCAAGTGAGATCATCAAGACTGCAAAGACTTGGGTGGAAAAGGCTCGCTGGAAATTAGCTCCGAGGATGGCCCCATCACTGATGGTGTCAGGGAGAATCAACTCAGTGTCCCACCCGTTTACGCCGCCCGTTGCCGTCGTTGAAAAAGTCACTCCACCCTGCGAGAGGAATGTGCCATCGGATTGACGCTCATAGGTATCGATGACGAGCGCAACTACTGCATCGTGAGAATCGAATGGATATGTGGCAACTTCACCATCAGTGCCGACGAGCGCTTCAGCTCGGCCGAGCAACGTCCCCGCCGGAAACTTGAACTCTTGGGAACCATCGGGGCTTGAGATTGTGACGCGGATGTTTTTAGCTAACCGGCCATCCGAGTTCAACACAGAGGAGTCTTCGGCATCGAAGACGAGCCGCAGGGTCGCGTTATTGCCCAGGGCATCCATCGCTAGTGGCTCGATCGACACCATGAGTTCTGCTGAATTAGTCCCGGTGTTTCCGCCCGTTACTTTGATGCCTCCCTCAGCGTTATAGAACCGAGCGACGAGCACATAGGCGAGCACGATGAGAGCAAGGACGAGGCCCAAGGCGATCCAGCCTCGAGTGGAAAGGCTCCTCGGCACAGGAGCAAGAGGTGACGGTGTGGTCATCGCTCCTCCTCAGGTAGCCATTCAGGTGTCAGCACTTCACCGGAGTTCGGGAACCGCCGAACCAGCCCAGTGGATCATAGGCGCTTCCATTTATTCGGGTCTCAAAATGCAGGTGCGGGCCGGTGGACCATCCGGTGGATCCGATCCCGCCTACCGATTGACCTTTATCGACCTGCCGGCCAACCTGGACAGCAACCGAGGACAAATGAGCGTAAAAAGTGGTGAGGCCATCGCCGTGGGCGATCAGAACGGCATTTCCGTACGCACCGCCGCTGGTGATGTCTGCGACGGTTCCTTCTGCCGCCGCCAGTACGGGCGTGCCTGAGGGGGCTGCAATATCGACGCCGGTGTGACAGGAGGCGTACCCGAAGACCGGGTGCGTTCGTGGCCCGACCCGAGCTGAGATCGAACCAGAGTCAACCGGCCACCGAAGGCTGCCGGTGGGGGCGATGGCATTACCGGCTTCCGCTGCGGTCGCACGTCTGCGGGCTTCTTCGCGCGCAGCTTTGGCCGCAGCTTCTGCCAATCTTTCTTGCTCCTGTTCCAATTCGATGAGCCGCGACTGGATTTTGGATTTGTGTACACGGGCTGATGCGAGTGCTGCGCTTCGCTCTTTTGCCAGACTGCTCAAACGCTGCTGTTGGGCCCTGGCCCGATCTTCGGCTGCAGCAGCACGCGCACTTGCTCGCTCTGCCGATTTTTGTGCGGCTGCTGCGTTGAGGCGAAGAGTCTCTAGGCGAACACCCTGAAGCACCAATTCACCTTTGGTCGCAACCAACGCCCGCTCCATGCCAGCTTGCGTTCGAGAGATCGTGTCGACCGATGCCAACCGAGTTGCGAAGTCACCTGGATCTGATGCGCTCAGGACTACTTCGATTTCAGTAAAGGGACCCTGTTGGTATACGGCACGAATCATGGAGTCCATCTGTGCCGAAACCTTGGCGACTTCACCTTCGACAACAGTGCGCTGGCGAACGGCGATTGCGTAGGCGCTCTTGAGACGATTGTGGGTGGCCTCTGCCGTTGCTGCATCTGCCCGAGCGAGCCGTGCGGCTCGCACAGCTTCACGTTGCGCACTGCGCGCCTGATCAAGACGTGCCGACACTCGTTCGAACCGACGCATGGATTTACGGACGACCGCGCCGGCCGCGTCGAGGGCCTCACCCGTGGCTGCGACTTTTTGGGTCACCGCAGCCTTGTCTTTGCGGATCTCATCAAGGTTTGCCGAGTGGACCGCGGTGGAGGTGACCACACTGATTCCCATGCTCATGCCCAGAGTGCCCAGTAACACCGCGCATGAGGTCAGAATCGCGCCTGCACCCAATGCGGGCATGCGGTAGCGATTGCGGGAGGGGACCACCTGCTCAGGTTAACCCCATAAGTCACGCCTGCCCCATAGGTCACAGGGCGGTTCGGGCAGAAGATCAGACGCGCAGGTACTTGCGAAGGGTCAAGAACGCTGCAATGCCCGCCAGAGCCACACCCGTCAGCAACAAGACGGGAGCGATCCCGATGACAGCGTCCCAGCCAACAAAGGCGGTGAACTGGAATGACGGCGCCAAAATTCCGTCGATCACGATTACCTTGGTGAGCATCAGACCACCAATGGCAATAAGCGCGCCGAGCCCGGCAGCGATCGCGGCCTCGAGCAGGAACGGGAGTTGAATATAGAAATTCGACGCTCCCACCAAGCGCATGATGCTCGTTTCTCGACGACGACTAAACGCCGCAACACGCATCGTGTTCACGATCAAGAGGACAGTCACCACCAGCATCGTCAACGCGATGATCAGCGCGATTAGTTGTAGACCGCCGAGTAATCGGAAGAATTTATCGAGGATTTGCCGCTGGTCATTGACCTGCTCAACTCCTGGCCTGCCCGCAAAAGCTGAAGCAACGACCTCATACTGCGTGGGATCAGACAGCTTTACCCGGAAGGACTCCGGCAGAGCGTTTTCCGTGACGTTGTCGACGATCGGTGAATTCGCGAACTGCTCCGTGAATCGCGTGTAGGCCTCGGCTTTTGACTCGTAGTAGATCTCCGAGACCAACGGACGAAGCGATTCAAGGTCAGCCTCGATCTGATCGCGCTGGGCTGTCGTGACCTCCCCACCAGAACACGATGCAGTGTCGCTGCCTTTGCTGCATAAGAAGATGGAGACCTCGACCTTGTCGTACCAAAAATCTTGCATCGTTGCGACCTGTGAGCGTACGAGCAGACTCACACCGAAAAGACCAAGCGAGACAGCCACAGTGATGATCACCGCGAGAGTCATGGTGAGATTTCTGCGAAGGCCGTTGCCGACCTCTCCCATCACAAAGTTGGCGCGCATCAGCGGGCGTATCCGTATACGCCGCGATCCTGGTCGCGAACAATGTGACCGCCCTCAAGTTCCACCACTCGACGACGCATCTGGTCAACGATTGCCGCATCGTGGGTGGACATCAACACAGTGGTGCCCAAGCGATTGATCCGATCAAGAAGTTTCATGATGCCCACGGAGGTGCCGGGGTCGAGGTTTCCGGTGGGTTCGTCAGCGATCAGCAGGAGCGGGCGGTTCACAAAGGCTCGGGCGATGGCCACGCGCTGCTGCTCACCACCGGAAAGCTCATCAGGACGGCGGCCTTCCTTGCCAGCCAGGCCCACCACCTCGAGCACCTCCGGCACGACCTTCTTGATATGCGAGGACGGTTTGCCGATCACTTCGAGGGCAAAAGCCACGTTCTCAAAAACAGTCTTATTCGGCAGCAACCGGAAATCCTGGAATACCGTGCCGATCTGGCGCCTCAGCGCTGGGATTTTCCAGTTCGAGAGCCGACCCAGTTCTTTGCCCAGCACCCATACCTGACCGTTAGAGGTGTTCTCTTCGCGAAGGATCAATCGCAGGAGTGTGGATTTGCCTGAACCAGAAGGGCCCACGAGGAAGACGAACTCACCACGCTCAATTTCGAGGGAGACGTCGTCAAGAGCAGGGCGCGTCTGGCTCGCATACAACTTGGTGACGTGCTCGAACAGGATCACCGGTTCAGTGTAAGCCGACCCCCACAGCGGAGACGCCTAGGACGCGGCCGAGCTCTTGCGCCAGCGGATTCCCGATTGCACAAACTCGTCGATTTCCCCATCAAGCACCGCAGCCGTGTTACCTGTTTCCTCCTCAAATCGGAGGTCCTTGACCATTTGGTAGGGGTGCAGAACGTACGAGCGCATCTGGTTTCCCCACGAGCCGGTGGTGTCGCCCTTCAGCGCGTCGATTTTTGCCCGCTCTTCCTGGCGTCGTCGTTCGAGTAACTTCGCCTGCAACACAGCCATCGCTGTTGCGCGGTTCTGCAATTGCGAACGCTCGTTCTGACATGAGACAACGATGTTGGACGGAATGTGGGTGATGCGCACCGCAGAGTCGGTGGTGTTCACGCCCTGCCCGCCAGGGCCACTCGACCGATACACGTCGATGCGCAGTTCATCCTCGGGAATGTCGATATGGTCGGTTTGCTCGACCACCGGAATCACTTCAACGGCTGCAAAAGAAGTTTGACGACGCCCCTGGTTATCGAACGGTGAAATGCGAACAAGTCGGTGCGTGCCCTGCTCAACGGAAAGCGTGCCGTAGGCGTAAGGCGCCTTCACCGCGAACGTTGCCGACTTGATTCCGGCCTCTTCCGCGTATGAAGTTTCATAGACCTCAAATGGCCAGCCGTGCCGCTCGCAGTAGCGGGTATACATCCGCAGCAGCATCGCGGCCCAGTCAGCGGCGTCGACTCCACCCGCCTCCGAGCGAATCGTGATGAGCGCCTCGCGAGAGTCATATTCACCGGAGAGAAGGGTACGAATTTCAAGTTCAGACACCGACTTTTCAACGTCACCGAGTTCTTTGACGGCATCGGCCAGAGCAGCCTCGTCGCCCTCGTCCTCAGCGAGCTCGAAAAGTACCGGTAGATCACCAACCCGGCTCTTGATCGCCTCGAACTTACGGATCTCACCTTGCAAGAAAGACAATTTCGATGTGACCCGCTGGGCATTGTCTTGGTCATCCCACAGATTGGGAACCGAGGCCTCAGCCTCGAGCAGGGCGACGTTCTCGCGCATCGTGGGCACATTGAGCACCATCTCGATGCCGTTGATGGTGGTCTGCACCGAATCGATGCGCTCCGCGATCTCCAACGTGGTCACAACGACACAGACTACGACCCACCAGGGGTATAGACGAGACGGGCATGAGATTTCGCATGCAACTCAAGGTCAAAAGTCGTGCCCACGAGTTCTAGGTCAAGTGGCATGGAGAGTGAAACGTGAACGTCGGCACCAGATACCGAAAAATCTTCCAAGGCGACTGCATCAGCCTCGGGAGCCCGCCCTAGGACCTCCTTGATGCGAGCTTGCGCCTCACGGCTATTGATTGGTGCGGCACTGCCAGCACCGTGCACTGAATACGTTTCCAGGTCAATCGCTTCAGCACCTGCCAATGCTGCTGCGTCAGTCAACTTCTGAAGGCGTTGACCCGCCACATAAGCACCGGCTCCAGCCGAGACCAGCATGAGGACTGCACCCAGAATCCCTAGGGCCAAAACGCTGCGGATTGCACCACCCATGCTCGGACCCTAAGGAGCAAAGGTTTCCGAAAAAAGTGGTGAAAATTATCCTGTGGATATCACTGGAGAAAACGATCCCATGCAGCCGTCACGAACTCGGGGTGCTCCATCTGTGCCATGTGACCGGTGTCGGGTAACACCACAACGTGTGAATCACGCACGTGCTTAGTGACGCGATGGGCTGTGCGCGAATCGACGAGTGGATCCTTGCGACCGTAGATGAACAGCGACGGAGCTGTGATGCGCTCGGCTAATTTCCACGGCCGGTCAGAACCAAAATTGGTGTACGACTTCAACAAACCGCGCAGGCTGGACAAGAACGCATCGGCCGCATACGTGAATTCACGTCGAGCCTCGTTGTGCGCAACTGCCTCAGCGAATCGAAGTTCCGGGTATCGCGACTCATCGGCAAAACCGCCAGCGATGCTGCCACGCACCTGCTCTTCGGGCGGCAGCGTCGCGAACTTCGCCATCAATTTCTCGCCAACACCTGGAATTGCGATAGCAGGCAAGTGCGCATTACCCCGCGTTGCATACAAACTCGGAAGTGCTGGTGAAATGAACGTTGCCGAGGCGATCAAATCCGGGCGACGGGCAGCGACGTTGATAGCTACAGCGCCACCGAGTGAGTTGCCGAAAAGATGAACTGGGCCCAGGTTAAGTTCGGTGATCAACTCGATCACCGAGCGGGCATGACCGGCCGGTGAGTAGTCACCATCGCGCGGCGGCGGTGACATCCCAAAGCCACCCAGATCAAGCGCCCAACTGTCAAAGCGCCCCTCGAACTGATGCATCTGATCGGTCCAGTTGAGCGATGAGCCACCGAGGCCGTGAATGAAAATCGCCCGCGGGGCATCGGCGGGAGCTCTGCGCACAGCGAGGGTGCGGCGAACCAGGTGCACTTCCTCAATGGGATAGGGCTCTTCCCTGATAGTGAGGGCCTCGCTCGCAGATGTCACGGCCGCAGATTACGACGGTTGAATAACGCCATGCCGATCAGGGCCGCTCCGGGGCTCCGGCAGCCTCACAAGGAATCGCACGCTGAGGCAACTTCGGCGAAGCCTTGGAAACAGGACTGAACGGGCCAATACTGGCGAGTAAGGTTGCTAGGTGACCATCTCAGTGGAGAGCGATTCGGCGGGTGATCCCAAGCCTGCCCGCATGCCCCGGGAGCAGCGCCGCGAGCAGGTACTTGATGCCGCTCTCGAGGTGTTCGTCGTCTCTGGTTTTCACTCTGCCGGCATGGACGAGATCGCGGACCGAGCCGGAGTGTCAAAGCCGATTCTTTATCAGCACTTCCCCAGCAAACTCGATCTCTATCTCGCGCTCCTCGATGCCGGGATTCACGATCTACTGACTTTGACCGCCGATGCAATGCGCAGCACCACCGACAACAAAGCCCGGGTATTGGCAACGATGCAGGCGTACTTCGCATTCGTTGAAGAACAGGGCGGTGTGTACCGCTTGGTATTTGAGAGCGACATCATGAATGAGCCCGAAGTCCGTCGACGAGTTGATAAAGCACAC
>JBIISH010000066.1:0-7874 GCA_044341115.1 Candidatus Nanopelagicales bacterium | reverse complement strand
TTTTGATGACGCCCCCTTTGATGAGGCCATCGAGGGCGTGGTGAACGGCATCTTCTTCAACCAGGGGCATGTGTGCTGCGCGGGCAGCCGGCTGCTGATTCAAGAGTCGGTGGCCGATCAGTTCATCGATGCGTTGAAATCTCGTCTTGGCACCCTGCGCCTCGGTGATCCTCTCGATAAGAACACCGACATCGGGGCGATCAATTCCTATCAGCAACTCGCCAAGATTGAAGAACTCAGCAAATCCGGTGAGGATGAAGGCGCCGAGCGTTGGAGTGCACAGTGCGATATGCCGGATAAGGGTTGGTGGTTCCCACCCACTCTCTTCACGGGAGTTACCCAAGCCCATCGGATCGCCCGCGAAGAAATCTTTGGACCGGTGTTGTCGGTGCTTACCTTCCGCACACCCGATGAAGCGATCGAGAAGGCAAACAACACCCCCTTTGGCCTATCGGCTGGAATCTGGACGGAGAAGGGCAGTCGCATCCTGCATATGGCGAACTCGCTGCGTGCTGGTGTGATCTGGGCAAACACCTTCAATCGGTTCGATCCGACCAGCCCCTTCGGTGGCTACAAGGAATCCGGATTTGGTCGCGAGGGCGGCGTGCATGGTCTTGCTGCTTACCTGAAGGTGGAGGACCCGTCATGAACGCACTCATCGGCAAAGACGATCGCGTGGAGATTCGTAAAACCATCAAGCTCTACATCGGCGGCGCATTCCCGCGCAGCGAGTCCGGGCGTACCTACGAGGTAAATTCAGCCAAAGGCGAGTTCTTGGCAAACGTGGCACAGGGCAGCCGTAAAGATGCTCGCGATGCCGTCCTCGCAGCCCGCAGCGCCTTCACTAAATGGGCTTCTGCCACCGCATACAACCGCGGCCAAGTGCTCTACCGAATCGCCGAGGTGATGGAAGGTCGCCGCGAGCAGTTCATTGCTGAAGTGCAGCAAGCAAGTGGCAGCACCACCAAGCAGGCAGGCAAGCACGTTGACGCCGCAATTGACCGTTGGGTTTGGTACGCGGGCTGGGCCGACAAACTCAGCCAAGTGATCGGCACCAGCAACCCGGTTGCCGGCTCATTCTTCAACTTCTCCATCCCGGAGCCAACCGGAGTAGCAGTGGCGATCGCTCCGCACGATTCGGCGCTGCTCGGCCTTTCTAGTGTGATCGCACCGATCATCGTCAGCGGCAACTCATGCGTGGTGATCGCGAGCCAAGATCAGCCGATTCCGGCCATCACACTGGCAGAGGTCATGGCAACCAGTGATGTGCCCGGCGGCGTGGTCAATATCCTCACCGGCGATGCTGTAGAGATAGCACCGTGGCTAGCCAACCATGCTGATGTGAACGCCCTTGACCTCACCGGCATCACAGATCAGCAATTGGCTCAGCGACTCGAGCAAGATGCTGCCGGCACCGTGAAATTCGTGCGTGGCCCAAGGACAGATGCCGACTGGATGGCCACTCCCACCCTCTCACGCATCCGCGCATTCACGGAGATCAAGACGGTGTGGCATCCGATGGGTGTGTAGCCGCGACAGAAAAGTGGAGAGAACTACCCCTCGGCTGCCACCACTTCCCGAATGCGCCGGCGACGCTGCACTATTCGTACCATGGCAACGAGCCCAATCAACGACCAAATTCCATTGAGGGCAACCGAGGCCCAAGCGGCCAACACAACCGCGTAGTAGGCCAGAAGCGCAGCGCCCACCAAGTTGAGCCCCTGGAAAGCGGTGGAGGCCGAAGCGATCCTTCCGGCAGAGACGAGGAAGTAAGCGGCCAACACCATGATCGTGCCGATGCCACCGACAACGTGAATCAGATCCATTGATCACTCACTCTCTTCAAGAAGTACTTCGGGTTCAGCTCTATTTATCCGTGTTCGCCAAATAGCGAACACAATTCCCGACGCAACGACCAAGGCGAAGGCACCGGCAATATAAGGAGCAATACGCCTGGATTCTTCAATCGCATGCTCAGCTTGGGTGAGGGTCCGATCAGCAACGGTCAGAACCGCATCGGTGCGATCGAGTGCTCCACGCACGCGCGCGAGTTCGCCTTGCAGTTCCACCACATGGGTATGACCATCAACCACTGCTTCAAGAAGCGCCATTACTCACCCGCACTTCCTGGATCGATTCGATTGGCTAGTTCTGCTCGCAAGGCCGCATACCCGGGTTTGATCTGCTCGTTAATGATCGCGAGGCGCTCATCGAATGGAATGAACGCGCTCTTCATGGCGTTAGTGGTGAGCCATTGCAGATCATCGAGGCCCCAGCCGAAGGCTTCTGAGGCAAGTTCCATCTCCCGGGTCATTGATGTGCCAGACATCAAACGATTGTCGGTGTTGATCGTCACCCGGAATCCCAGCGACTTCAACATGCCGATCGGGTGAGCGGCGATGGAATCAACCGCTCCGGTCTGCACGTTCGATGATGGGCACAACTCCAGCGGAATACGTCGGTCTCGAACGTAGGCTGCGAGCTTGCCCAAAACAGGCTTGCCATCGGGACCAATAGTGATGTCATCGACGATCCGCACACCATGCCCGAGCCGGTCCGCGCCACACCATTGGATCGCTTCCCAGATCGAGGGCAGCCCGAAGGCCTCACCAGCATGGATCGTGAAATGAGCGTTCTCGCGGCGCAGGTACTCAAAGGCATCAAGGTGCCTGGTGGGCGGGAAGCCCGCTTCGGCACCGGCAATGTCGAAGCCGACCACTCCCCGGTCGCGGTAGGCAACGGAAAGCTCAGCGATCTCACGCGAATGGGTGGCTGTGCGCATCGCGGTGAGCAGAACGCCGATGCGGATCGTGTGGCCCGAAGCCAACGCAGCGGAAGTTCCGGTACCGAACCCCTCGATCACCGCCTCCACCACCTCATTCAGCGAGAGTCCCTTTTGAACGTGCAGTTCGGGTGCGTACCGCACCTCGGCGTAGACGACGCCATCAGCAGCAAGATCGACAGCACACTCGTGCGCCACCCGGGCTAGCGCTGATGCGGTCTGGGTAACACCCACCGTGTGCTTGAAGGTCTCGAGGTAGCGCTCGAGGGAGCCTGAGTAGGCAGCCTCGGCAAACCAACGGGCCAGGGAATCGGAGTCAGAGGCCGGGAGGTCCGTGTAATCCGATTCGCCCGCCAGTTCAAGAACAGTCGCTGGTCGCAGGCCGCCATCTAGATGATCGTGCAACAACACCTTGGGGGCTCGGTGAACGAGGTCTGTAGGGATCGGGGTCATGCGGCCCGGGGGAAGATTCATGGCACCAACCTAAGGGGCAGGGGACTGGTGGTTTCAAGGACGGTTTTATGGTCTGAAATTCACGTGGTCCTCGGCTGAACCTTACCGACGTGGGTCGGGTCGTGTTTAAGTGCCGCCACGGCTCTAAAACCTGGCTACTGGGTTGGGTTGGGGCCCGAAAATGCCTGTAAGACTGGTTCAGCGAATGCCGTTGCCAGCCTTTGTGCGGTGGTGGGATTGTTTTTCGTGCGGTTTGGGTGCTACGCCGAGATTTTGTGCGGCGGTGCAGCGCCAGCCCGGCGCATACGTTCCATTGTCTTCGCGTTCTGCAGAACCATCAGGCCGAAGAGGTAGATGCTTTGGAGCAGTCCCATTTTCCGAGAATCCCAGCACTCGTGAAGATTCTGAGGATCGTGATCTCGACCCGAGGGGCCGACCGCACCCTCAATTAATTGCGACGAATCATCCAGAGGGAACGTGGGCGCGCGATTGGGGCCGCCCTGCCACGGGCATTTCTACGATGAACGTGGCTCCGAACATGGGGTCAGGTTCGAGGTCGAAGCGGGCGGTCGTTACGACCAGAGTGCGTAGGTCGTTGCCCACGAAAGCACAACTCGTCGCGTGCTGACATGGAATTGGCAAGAAGCCGAACATGTCTCCGGATGCGTCCATGCCCACAATGCCTCCCCCATCCCAGAGCCCGATCCATAGGTTGCCTTCCACGTCAACTGACATGCCGTCTGGTACGCCTAGCGAGGGATCGACGTAGGCGATGACTCGGCGCGTATCGAGAATAGGCCCAGATTCAAAGTTGAAAGCTTCAATCGTTCCACGGGCGCTATCGACGTGGTACATGGTTTGCCCATCAGGAGACCAATCGATTCCGTTACTCAGTGTGGTCCCCGGAATGGAGACGGTGAGAATTCCTTGCTCTAGTCGATACAGGGCTCCAGAGTTTGGAAATTTCTCGGTGTCGTATGCCATCACGCCCACGTAAGCGATTCCGTCCGGACCCACCTTGGCATCATTCGCGCGTACTAGAGGATCCAGATCTTGATCGGGAGCCGCAATTGGGAACTTCTCGATCAAATCAGGCAGGGCACCGTCCAGGCGGGTGAGGTAGACGCCATCCTGCAGGAACACCAACCAGTCCGAGCTCACAGTGGGTAATACTGCGCCGACGTGACTAGGCATGTCACATTCGCCAATCGTGCCTTCGGAAAGCGACCTCCACAGGACCCGAGATCCCAGAACATCAACCCAGACCACTCTCAAATTCGAGCCATCCCACACAGGACCCTCGCCAGTGAGGCACGGGCGTTCATCAAATACGTGCACTGGAAAATCCAGTCGCGGGACGCTCATTTCCCCACTTTCTACTTCCTTTGCAGCAGCATTCTCCCGTGATCTACGGGTGGAAGTTCACCACCACCCATCGCTCCGGATTATGGGCATTCGTATTTCCCATGGTTGACCAAGTGTAACCCTGAAACTCGGTTCCACCGCCAAGAAAGTTCTCGCGCTCCGTGCTCCAATCATGTTGAGCTCTGTATGCCTGCATCTTCATGCTGGTACCGGGCCGTGGCGGAAAACACGCGTCGCTAGACATGTCCGAAAGGCTGCGCCACGGAATCGCCAACTCGACTGTCCACCCCTTGTCTAGGCTCGTGGGATTGTTGATGCTGCCTTCCAGGGCTACGGCGTGCCTCAACCCGGGAAGAAAGAAGTCACGGTCTCCAACCCTTCCAAGCGACTCCGTTGATCGGCGTGTGTAGTACAGATAGTCCGGTAGCTTAAACAATTCCTCAAGACGAGCCCAGTCGCTCGATTGGACGATGGGATCTAGCCAGGTCCACTGAATCTGATACGTGCAATTGATGGGATTCACACCGATCTCGTAGTAGCTGTCCCCTAAATCAATGAATAACTCCACGTCGTCATCGTGCACATACACGTGCTCGTTCGGCAGGACCGTTTGGGCTCGAATATCCGGATCTGCTGCCCGGAATCCGGCATAGAGGAAATCGTCGTCCCACAAAAGTGCAACTCGAGTTTCGTAGCCCGTGAGTTCGCCGTTGCGGATTTCGCCGAATGGCTCAGACCAGACTGCACCATCCCACGCCGCTTTACTGAGTCGGCCGTCAATAGGTGGCGGGGACTCGGTCCATCGACATTCGTATTTCGGCACAGCAGGTAGTTCCCGATCAGGGACATCTGCAACGGTGCACCATTTCACCAAGTCCATGAATCTTGGTGGCGGGCCGAATTCAAGGTGCCCCACCCCTGATTCGAGTTGCTCGGCCATAGGGCTTGGCGGTCTGGACAAAATCGTCACGGTAATCACATCTCCGTTTCACTCACGGTTCACAGCACATTACCACCACCGGGCCAATTTCGGTCGATCGTTTTACTCATTATGGGCTGCAGGAGTGCTACAGCGCGACCGAATCTAGGCATACGGGCGCCGCGCTACATGCTTCAGTCACGTGGGGTTGTAGCCATGACTCTGATGTTTCTGCTCTCACTGACCCGGCATGTCTTGTTTCAGCGCCGCAGAGCGGCTATCGATGGATCCGGACGGAACGTAGGCGGGATTGAGGCCTCCTCCACCGGGCTGCCCGGGATGTCGAGGCGTCGCAAAATGTGGTCAGCGACCGAGTCGGCGATATCGCGAATCGGTCGCGTCACCATCACGAGTGCGGGCTCATGAACATCAGGCAAGGCCTCGTCACCAATAGCGACAACCGACAAGTGTCGAGGGAATAGTTGGGGGCCGAAATGCTCGCGCAGACGACGAATTGTTCGCGCAAGCAAGGATATGGGTTCCCCAAACCGCAGCAGTCGGCTTTGCAGCGATGATCTTCTCGGCTACCACACCGCCAGCTTCGAGATTCAGATCGGCGATCGTCGTTACCAGGCCCTCGTCACCTTCGAGGTCGAGGTCCCGCATGGCATGGGCGAAGCCAGCACGAGCCTGGCGGCCAGGGCGTATCTCGGTTCCATAGGCACTGAGCCTGATACGCCGGTGACCGAGATACGCAAGCGATCACATCGTCTCCATGATCCCTGCTCGAACGTCGGTTACCACAGCGTCGCGGTGCAGACCCGTGAAATCCCGATCCAGGAGTTCCGCAGGACATCCGACGTTTACGAGGTAGGCTGTCCGAGCGGGTTATCTGTCTGGGCGCGAAGCAACGATCAAAGCGTCAAGTCGTTGGGCCATGGAAGACTCGAGCACTTGCAGATCGCCCTCGGGTGACCGACCAGAACTACCGATCACCACACTCAATCCGCGTTCACGCAGATGCTCGTCAAGTCGGTCTGCGAGTGGCCCATAGTGGTCGTTACGGAATTCGGGTATGAGGAATCTGACCAATTCCTGTGCGAGCCGTACGCGGACTACGTGCGGCTGCATTCACGTGGTACTGAAGTCGCTCGGCTAACGCGAGAACCGGATCGCGTTAGCGAGGTGACATGCGCGGCGATCCCGACAACACCCGCAAAACGGTAGCGCGAGAGACTCCTGCATCTTGGACCACGTCGACGAGAGTTACAACCCGAGGTCCCTCGATGGAGGTAAGAGGCGGCATCTTCGAAATAACGAGATTTCAGATCGTGCTGGTTTTCGAAAATGGGCCCGCCGTTGGCTGGTTCGGGAAGCGGAAGTCGGACCGGAAGTCCTTGCATCCGTGGGGTCCACGTCTCTTCTCCGGTGACAGGATTCGCGCGCCAAGTGCTCAAGTCGACCTTCTCCATGACAGGCCAGGAATCCGCAGCCGTATACCGCATGAGAAAGTAGCGCTGATCGAGACCGGAGCGGTTGGCGGAACCATCGTGGATAGCTCGTAAGTGGTGAATACTGATAGATCCGGCCTTGCCGCACACCGACACCTCCTTCGAGAGAGCCGCACTCGAAGTTGCGGGATCGATGCAACCGGTGAGCACGCCTTCTTAGGCATGGCCTTCGATCGCTCCCCGGTGGCTACCAGGGCGAATCATCATCGCGCCATTGTCCTCGTCGATGCCATCGTTCATGATGCCACCACGGCGAGAACTTCATTCGTATGAAGGTAGAAGGCCCAGTCTCGGGGCCACTCAAGCGAGAATCCATAGCCGGCAACCTGCATGTTTAGTTTCGAAGTCTGGCAGCGAACCCCTGTCCTCCATAGGTCTTGGAGCGCACCCAGGATTTTCGGGTGTCGGACCATGCGGACGTACGTCGGATACCACTTCTCCGGAGACGTCAACCGCCGAAGGAGGGCCTTTTCGGCGGTATGCACAGGCTCGAGATCAAAAACTTCCATGTGATCGCTTGCCGATCGGGAACGCTCCACGAGTTCGTTAGTCACGGCCTGAAGCGCAGCCACGTCGGCAGGTGAGGTGACGTCCGGAATTACAAGGAATCCGTCGGGTTCATAGGCCGCTACTTGGGACTCGGACAAGATGTCAGACATTTCGCGCCTGCTGTGAGATCCATCCCTCAATAGGCCACGGTTGAAAGGGCGTCAACGACTTTAAACGTCGAGGTCGTTAGGAGTTCTGATCGTCATTGATCACGTCATCGGGACAAGCCGTCATCACTACTTGTTCGCTGTTCTCCCTTGGTGAAGGCGCAAGCGGTGGCTGCGATCAAAGCAAT
>JBIISH010000073.1:0-7384 GCA_044341115.1 Candidatus Nanopelagicales bacterium | reverse complement strand
TGCAGGCCAACTAGATGTGATCCTGACCTCTGTTGCTCGGATTTCAGAGGTGGCTGCTGATGACATTCCGCCTACTTCACACCCCATTCCTGTCGAGAATGTGTACCGCGAAGACGTTGTGCGCCCTGGGTTGCTTCGGGCCGATGTTGCAGCGGGTGCCCCAGCTTGGGAAGACGACCGATTCCGGGTTCCCAGAATTTTGGGTGAGGCATAAACATGGGTGATCTCATGGGCAACGACCTCACAAGGCAAAGTGCCTCCACCCTGGCCGATGCCATGTCGCAGGGCGAGGTCTCGGCGGAAGAAGTCACCAAGGCCCACCTCGAGCGCATTGCCGAGGTAGACCCTAAAGTCCATGCGTTTTTGTACGTCGATTCCGAGGATGCACTTGCTGCGGCCAGAGGTGTCGATGCCAAGCGAGCCCGTGGGGATCGATTAGGTGCCCTTGCCGGTGTGCCACTCGCATTGAAAGACATTCTGACGATGAAGGGTGTGCCAACCACCTGCGGTTCGAAAATCCTTGAAGGATGGCGCCCGCCCTATGACTCACATGTGGTCGAGCGTCTTCGGGCCAGCGACATCGTCATTCTTGGCAAAACGAATATGGACGAGTTCGCGATGGGCTCATCCACCGAACACAGTGCTTATGGACCGACCCGAAACCCGTGGGATCTTGAGCGAATCCCGGGTGGATCGGGCGGTGGCTCATCGGCTGCCATTGCTGCATTTGAGGCGCCCTTGGCGATTGGTACTGATACAGGTGGCTCTATCAGGCAACCTGCCGCCGTGACGGGAACAGTTGGCGTCAAGCCCACATACGGTGGTGTCTCCCGTTACGGATTAGTCGCATTGGCATCTTCTCTTGATCAAGCCGGCCCATGCGCGCGCAACGTGCTCGACACGGCGTTGTTGCATGCCGCTATCGCCGGCCATGACCCGCGCGATTCCACCTCCATCAACGCAGCCGTGCCCGACGTGGTTGGCGCAGCACTGAATGGCGATGTTCGTGGCATGCGGATCGGATTAGTGCGAGAACTCTCTGGTGCGGGTTATCAAGCGGGCGTCGAACAGCGTTTTCGTGAAGCGGTAGAGCTGCTTGAGGGACTTGGCGCCGAAGTAATCGAGGTGTCCTGCCCACACTTCGAATATGCATTGGGTGCCTACTACTTGATCCTTCCCTCTGAAGCCTCAAGCAACCTGGCTCGTTTCGACGGCATGCGGTACGGCTTGCGAGCCGGCGATGACGGCAGTCATTCCGTTGAAGAGGTCATGGCAATCACTCGCGAAGCCGGTTTTGGCCCCGAAGTGAAGCGACGCATCATGCTGGGCACCTACGCGCTGTCCAGCGGCTACTACGACGCCTACTACGGACAAGCGCAGAAAGTCCGAACGCTCATTACCCGCGATTTTGATGCCGCTTTCGCTCAAGTTGACGTTCTGATTTCACCGACTGCTCCCACAACCGCTTTCAAGATAGGTGAAAAGGTCGACGATCCCATCGCGATGTACTTGAACGACGTCGCCACCATTCCGGTCAACCTGGCAGGAAACGCGGCCATGTCGTTGCCCATCGGGCTTGCCCCTGAAGATGGTCTGCCGGTCGGTTTGCAAATCATCGCACCGCCCATGACTGATGACCGTCTTTACCGCGTGGGTTCCGCGGTGGAGTCAGCACTCGTTGATAAATGGGGTCACCTACTCATTGAGGAGGCGCCAGCACTATGAGCGCACACGCAGACGAACTGATGGACTACGACCAAGCGGTGTCACTTTTTGACCCGGTGATCGGCCTTGAAACCCATGTGGAATTGGGAACCAACTCAAAAATGTTTTGCTCCTGCCCCACCGAATTCGGTGCAGAAGCAAACACGCAGATCTGCCCCGTGTGTGTGGGCTTGCCAGGTTCTATGCCGGTGGTAAACGCTGTTGCAGTTGAGTCAACGATTCGCATGGGACTCGCTTTGAACTGCGATATCGCCTCGTGGTGCCGGTTTGCCCGCAAAAACTATTTCTATCCGGATATGCCCAAGGATTACCAAATTAGCCAGTACGACGAGCCGTTGTGCACTGATGGCTACCTCGATGTGATTGTGCCTACGGATGATGGACCGCAGGTCTTCCGCATTGAAATCGAGCGGGTCCATATGGAGGAAGACACCGGAAAGCTCACGCACTCAGGTGGAGATACGGGTCGGATTCATGGTGCGGATTACTCGCTGGTTGATTACAACCGCGCTGGTATTCCGCTCATTGAGATCGTGACAAAACCGATTCCTGGCACTGGGGCATTGGCACCTGTCGTTGCCCGTGCTTACGTTGCAGAGCTACGCAACCTGATGCGCTCACTGGGTGTTTCTGATGTGCGCATGGAAGAGGGATCGTTGCGCTGCGACGTCAACGTGTCTTTGGCCAAGCCGGGTGAGCCCTGGGGTACCAGATCAGAAACAAAGAACGTCAACTCGCTTCGGTCGGTGGAACGAGCAGTGCACAGCGAGATCGAGCGTCAGTCGGCTCTTCTCACCTCAGGTGGGCGCGTAATTCAAGAAACCCGGCACTTCCACGAAGACACCGGGCGCAGTACTTCTGGTCGATCCAAGGAGCAGGCGGAGGATTACCGATACTTCCCCGAGCCTGATTTGGTGCCGGTTGCTCCATCGCTCGAGTGGATTGAGCAACTTCGAGCCAGTTTGCCTGAGGCGCCAGCGGCAAAACGCGCGCGTTTGCAAGAGTCGTGGGGGATCACGGACTTTGAGATGCAAACACTCGTTAACGTCGACGCGCTCGACGTGATTGAAGAGACCGTTGCGGCCGGGGTTGAGCAGAGCGCGGCCCGCAAATGGTGGATGGGCGAGTTTGCGCGTTCCGCCAAGGAGCAGGGAATTGAACTTTCACAGTTGAAGGTGCGACCAGCCGACATTGTTCGGGTAGAGACCCTCATCTTTGAAGGTGCGCTCACGGACAAGATGGCCCGACAGGTTTTTGAAGGGGTCCTCGCAGGTGAAGGCGATGTCGATTCTGTGATCGCGCAGCGCGGTTTGGTTGTAGTCAGCGACGACGCGTCGCTGCTTGCTGCAATCGATGAGGCGCTAACTGCGCAACCGGATGTGGCCGAGAAAATCGCTTCGGGCAAAGTACAAGCTGCTGGAGCCATCGTCGGTGCTGTGATGAAAGCAACGCAGGGTCAAGCTGATGCAGCCAAGGTCCGAGCGCTCTTGCTCGAAAAGCTCGGCGTATCCGAGTAGCTCGGGCTATCTGTTCATGAATCCTGCGATTGCCTTGCTTCCTCGGGTGCTCGCGCCATTGGACGTGCCGGGGGTGCAGTGGTACGCAGATGACATAAACCCAGATCCAGCCGACTGTGTAGATGTCGGATTCTTTGTTCCCCGGTATTTGGGATCTGAGCCCAATGCACATCTGTCATGGGAGATGCCCCACCTTGAGGTTCTTCAGCTGCTGACAATCGGATACGACTACGCACTTGAGTACGTGCGGCCCGGAGTGACCTTGTGTAATGCACAAGGCGTGCATGAGGCGAGTACCGCTGAACTGACCCTCGGGCTGATCATTGCATCGCTACGCGGTATTGATCGGTCCGTTCGCGAGGGTGCAGCAGGAATATGGAACCACCAGCGGGGGGAGTCGCTGCAGGGCAAGCGGATGCTGATCATTGGGGCTGGTCCCGTTGGTCGAGCGATTGCCGCAGTATGCGCACCAATGGGTGCATCGATCACGATGGTCGCGCAAACCGCCCGAGAAGATTTAGCGGCAGTGACCGAATTACCAGGCCTCCTGCCTCATGCCGACGTTGTCGTGCTCGCGGTTCCGCTGACCCCTGCAACTCAGGGGATGGTCGATGTCCAGTTCCTTTCCCAGCTCAAGCCCGGATCACTGCTGGTCAATGTGGCGCGAGGACCTGTAGTGCTCACGGCCGACCTCGTTCGTGAATTGGAGACCGGGAGGATCCGGGCCGCTCTCGATGTGACCGATCCCGAGCCGTTGCCCGTTGATCACGTGCTGTGGTCGATGCCGAATGTGCTGATCACACCCCATGTGGGTGGAGATTCAGATGCATTTCCGGTCTTGGCGAGGGCCCTTATCGCGCGCCAAATTCATAATTGGCGGACCGGTTCACGCTTGGAGAATGTGATCCACGTCGCTGGGTAGATTGTCCTGTTAAGCCTTCCTCGTGTAGTAGTTCTCGGCCCCAATAGGGTGGATGGCATGACGAATATGAAGCCGCGCAGTTCCGAAGTCACCGATGGTCTTGAGCGGGCACCAGCCCGTGGAATGTTGCGCGCAGTAGGCATGTCTGATGAGGATTTCCCCAAAGCACAGATCGGCATTGCATCGTCGTGGAACGAGATCACTCCGTGCAACCTGTCTTTGGAGCGCCTCGCTAAATCTGCCAAGGAAGGGGTTTTCCAAGCTGGTGGGTTCCCCATGCAGTTCGGCACAATCTCCGTCTCCGATGGCATCTCGATGGGCCATGACGGCATGCACTTCTCCCTCGTCAGCCGGGAAATCATCGCCGACTCCGTTGAGGCAGTCATGCAGGCAGAACGCCTCGACGGCATGGTCACGTTCGCAGGGTGCGATAAGTCACTGCCGGGCATGTTGATGGCCTCTGCCCGTCTCGACGTGGCCTCAGTATTCGTGTACGCAGGGTCGATTCTGCCGGGCCACGTGAAACTCTCCGATGGAACCGAAAAGGACGTCACCATCATCGATGCTTTCGAGGCGGTCGGTGCGTGCGCACGGGGGCTCCTGTCTCGCGAGGACGTCGACACGATTGAGCGTGCTATTTGTCCTGGTGAAGGAGCCTGCGGTGGCATGTACACGGCCAACACCATGGCCAGCGCTGCTGAGGCAATGGGGATGTCGCTGCCTGGCTCAGCGGCACCACCCGCGGTCGATCGTCGTCGCGATGGCTTCTCCCGCAGATCAGGTGAGGCAGTCGTCGAGTTGATCCGCCAGGGAATCACCACCCGCGACATCATTACCAAGCAGTCGCTCGAAAATGCCATAGCCATCGTGATGGCATTCGGCGGCTCCACAAATGCGGTACTTCATTTGCTGGCAATCGCCCACGAGGCTGAAATCGAACTGCACCTGCAAGATTTCCATCGGATCGGTTCCAAGGTGCCTTTGCTAGCTGATGTGAAGCCATTCGGTCGCTACGTCATGAGCGACGTAGACCGAGTCGGTGGCGTTCCGGTCATCATGCGGGCGCTGCTCGACGCGGGCCTCATGCACGGAGACTGCCTCACGGTCACGGGCAAGACAATGGCTGAGAACCTAGCGAGCATAAATCCGCCAGACCCCGATGGCGACATTCTGTATGCCTCAAAGAACGCGATCGCGGTCAGCGGGGGTATCACCATCCTGGGTGGTTCGCTGGCGCCCGAGGGGGCGGTTGTCAAGATCGCGGGAGTGCCCGTTGACACATTCGAGGGCGCTGCTCGAGTTTTCGAGCGTGAGCAGTCCGCGATGGCAGCGCTAGAAGATGGCACCATCAAAAAGGGCGATGTTGTGATCATCCGCTACGAAGGTCCGAAGGGTGGTCCCGGTATGCGCGAGATGCTGATGATCACGGGTGCTATCAAGGGTGCAGGGCTGGGCAAGGACGTACTTCTCATCACCGATGGCCGGTTCTCCGGTGGCACAACGGGATTGTGCGTGGGACACGTCGCTCCCGAGGCGGTTGATGGTGGGCCGATCGGTTTGGTCGCGGATGGAGATCGCATTCGCATTGATTTGAAGGCGCGCACCCTCGATCTACTTGTTGACGAGGCTGAACTCGAGCGACGCCGTGCTGCATTTGTACCGCTACCGCACAAGTTCAACCGAGGTGTTTTGGCTAAGTACTCAAAGCTCGTCGGTTCCGCATCCCGCGGCGCCGTTTGTGATTAGAGGAAAGTCTGCGATTAGGAGAAAACCGTGCGCTTAGTTCGGATTGGTCCAGCAGGGTCTGAAAAGCCAGCGGTCATCGACGCAAAGGGCCAGTACCGCGACGTCTCTTCATTGTGTGGTGACTTCAACGCGGAATTCTTTGCCAGTGGCGGAATACAGTCGCTTCGAGATGTTGATCTTGCAGTCCTACCGGTCCTCTCGGGAGATCTTCGGGTGGGCGCCCCTATCGCTCGCCCCGGAAACTTGGTCGCAGTTGGTTTGAATTACGCGGATCATGCGCGCGAGGCAAATATGGAGATCCCCGCCGAGCCTTTGCTGTTCAACAAGGCGCCGAACACAGTGATCGGCCCTAACGACGATATTCACTTTCCTCGTGGTGGCGTCAAGGTCGACTGGGAAGTTGAATTGGGTTTTGTCATCGGAACAACCTGCCGCTACTTGGAATCACCAGAGGTTTCCCTTTCGCACATCGCTGGGTTCGTTGCGATCAACGACGTGTCAGAACGAGTATTTCAAGCAGAGCGCGGTGGTCAGTGGGTCAAAGGCAAGGCTTTTGAAACCTCGTGCCCGACCGGTCCGTGGTTGGTCACACCGGATGATCCCAGCATTCCTGAGTATTTCGATCTATGGCTCGATGTCAATGGGGTGCGCCGGCAAACGGGCAGCACATCGAACTTAATTTTCGATATCGCAACGGTGCTGCACTACATCTCCCAGGTCATGGTTCTAGATCCGGGTGATCTGGTGATCACCGGAACGCCACCGGGCGTGGGGATGGGCATGTCCGACCCCACGTGGTTGAAGGTCGGCGACCTTGTGACTCTGGGCGTGAGCGCTCTGGGTGAGCAGCGAAACAGAGTGGTCGAGGCTCCCTAACACTCCGAAGCGATTAATCGTCTTTGTAGGAATCCCAGTCAGCACCGCTGAGGATGCCGCCATCGATCACGATGGACTGTCCGGTGATGTACGAGGATGCCTGCGTCGATAAGAAAATGATCGAACCGATCATTTCCTCAGGAAGTGCAAGCCGCCCGATCGGCGTTGTCTCATCGAACCAGCGTTGCCGGTGGGCTTCTCCCCACAACGGTTTAGTGAATTCCGTCTTAATCACCGATGGCTCGATGCAGTTCACGCGAATCCCATCAGCGGCCCACTCTCGGGCGCAACTCCTCGTCATCGAACTCACGGCCGCTTTGGTTGCTGCATAAACGGAAATCGTGTTGAAGCTAAAGCGAGCGCTGAGCGAACTCAAGTTGACGATGGCTCCACCACCGGCGTCCTTCATGAGCGGGTGCGCGGCCTGGCAAGCGAAGTACACCGCGCGCATATTCACCGCCACGATGGCGTCGAAATCATCAGGGGTCACATCAACAATGGGCTTGCGACGATTGATTCCAGCGCCATTGATGAGCACATCGAGGCCACCTAAGCGCTCTGCTGCATCTGTGACCATGGTGTGCGCACCCTCTGCGGT
>JBIISH010000065.1:0-7936 GCA_044341115.1 Candidatus Nanopelagicales bacterium | reverse complement strand
CCACTGGTCTCGGCATGGATGTTTATAGCGGGCTTCCACGACGTGAACAGGTCCGCGGTTTCCAGGCTTCCTGTGAGCAGCACCATCTCTGCGCGAGGATGCGTGATCAGGTGGGCGCCCACCTCGTTATCCGGTGTGCACGCGAGCTGAACAAGGTGCGGTGGGATACCAGCCTCATGCAGGTGATCGACGAGTGCTGCGGCCACGGCACGAGATTCCGGGGCGGGCTTCATGATCACGGCGCAACCTGCCGCGAGTGCATGGACGAGACCGCTCGCGGGGATCGCGTAGGGGAAGTTCCACGGTCCGGCAACGACGACGACGCTATGGGGGGACCACCGCGCACCCCGCGACTCCAAGGCCTCGTGCGCCAGCGTCAGGTGGGCTGCATACCTGGCGAAGTCGACGGCCTCGGACACCTCGGGATCGCCCTCGCGCACGGTCTTGCCCGTGGTGGCAGCCATCAGCGCGATGGTCTCGCCGCGTGCAGACTCCATCACCTCGACCACCTGCGCCAGCACAGTGCGGCGCAGCGCCCACGAAGTCTTCGCCCATTCACGCTGTGCGGACTGTGCTCGTTCGAGGATCGCGTCGACCTCCTCAATCGTTTCGACGGTGATGGGCTCCGCAGGTGTTGCACGCTGCAGGTGCTCGTGGATCCACTCGCGGTTGGCACGCACGGTGAAGTCAGTGTCGGCTGAGTTCTCGAAGGAACCGTCCACAGGAACGCGAGGCACCTGCAGCGTCCGATCCTGCGTGCGACGGGTAGACGTCGAGACGGTGAACGACTCGCGCACCGACCGGTGAAACTGCTCCGCCTGGTCGACCCATTCCGGCGAGCCCGGCGTGATGGTGAACAGGGCGCGCAGGAAGTTCTCCGGCGCGGAGTTCTCATCGAGCCGGCGAGACAGGTAGGCGATCGAGGCTTCGCGATCAGCCGCGGATACGACCGGGGAGTACAGGAGCAGTGACCCCGCTGCATCGCGCACCGCACGAGCCTGCGGCGGTGCCATCCCTTCCAGCATCTCGATCTCGATCCGATCATGCGCCGCTAACTCCTCGCGCAGTGTCAGCGCCCATGCCACCTCGAACAGGTTGTGGCTCGCGACTCCAACGCGCACGGCTCCTTGATTGCCATTCGTTAGTGCCGTGCGGAGCATCCGCTTGTAGGAGGCATCGACGTCGGCCTTGGTTGGGTAGCAAGCAGAAGCCCAGTCGTGCAGTTCTGCTTCGACGATCTCCATCGCCAGGTTTGCACCCTTCACCAACCTGATCTTGATCCCCGCACCACCACGTGCGTGCCGGTCGTTCGCCCATGTGATGAGCCTGTCGAGTGCTGCGTGCGAGTCGGGGATGTATGCCTGCAGGACGATGCCGGCCTCAAGGTCGAAGAACTCCGGCTCGGACAGCACCTGCATGAAGGAGAGTAAGGACAGCTCGAGATCGCGGTACTCCTCCATATCGAGGTTGATGAAGGTGCGGGGGAACTCGCCGAGAGATTCTTGGGCGCGAGCCTCGCGGTACAACTCGCGCAGGCGATCGGTTACCCGGTCAAGAGAGTCCTGCTCGGCGAGGACGTCGAGGTTCGCGCAGATCGCTGAAATCTTGATGGAGATGTAGGTGATGTCTGGGCGGCGGATGCGCTCGAGGACACTGGCGCACCGGGCTTCGGCCTCCTGGTGGGACAAGATCGCCTCGCCGAGCAGGTTGATGTTGAGGTGGAAGCCCTCCGTGTTCCGGCGGCTAACGTAGCGGGCGAAGGCGGGATCCTGCGCCGGGAGGATTACCCCCGCGGTGTCGCGATCGACTCGCCAGTCGACGGCGCGATCGGCCACCCGAGGCACGGCCGGTGCTACGCGTCCGAGCATGGAGAGCCCGAGTCGGTCGATGAAGCCAAGGGAGTCAGGCACCCCGGTGCGGGTCATGTCGGCCAGGCGGCGGGCGGCACGGCGGGGATCGCGGATGCGCATTACCTGATCGGTGAGGTTGAGCAGCAGGTCACGCCCCTGTTCGTCGGCGAGCAGCCGGGCCAGGCGCCGCGCGCTGGCTGCCTCCGAGCGGCTGGTGCCGGCGAGGGAGGCTTCGAGCAGAGCTTGGGCGAGACCCTCAGCCTCGGTGGCCCGAAGTTCCGCCGAGGACAGCTCTGTTGCCCGAAGATCTGACCCGCTCACACCTGTTGTTGTGTCCATGCTGCCATCACAGCAGTGCCGTCTTGTGCGAGAGTGCACCTGTGCCTGTCAAATTAGTACCAAAAGCGAGTGACCTGGGAGGCCTGTCTGCGGCCCAAGCATTCATCGAGCTGGTCGAGGGCGTCCCGCAGCTGATGGCTGCTGTGAAGTCTCGAGAAGGCAGATATGTGTTCGTTAATACGGGATTCAGCGACCGGGTGGGCCTGCCAGCGGCGAGCATCGTTGGGCGCACGGTTGAAGAACTCTTCTCGCCCGAGCTTGCGTCGTCATATTCCCGTCAGGACGAATCTGTACTAAGGACGGGCAAGCCGCTGCAGCACCATCTGGAACTGATCGTTCGAGCCGACGGCAGCCTCGGCTGGTACGTCACCTCGAAGTCGGCAGTGCGCAACGAGTCGGGCGAGGTCATGGGGGTCGGAGTCCTGTCCATCGACCTGCAGGCGCAGGTCGATTCCGCACACGCCGGCCTCGCCGCGGTGATCGCGTCGATCCGAGCCGACATTCACCACGGATGGCGGGTGGCGCAGATGGCGCAGATGGTCGGGATCTCGGCCCCGCAGCTGGAGCGGCTGTGCCGCCGCACCTTGGGCATCCCGCCCCAGCAACTGCTACAGCGCCTGCGCCTGGAGCACGCGGTCCTGCTCATCACCACGACCTCGATGAGCCTGGGAGAGATCTCTGCGGAGTGCGGCTTCTACGACCAGAGCTCCTTCACCCGTCAATTCCGCAAGGTCCTGGGTCTTACTCCAGGGGCGTACCGCCGGATGCCCCAAGGCCGCTAACCTGTGGCCGTGCTGCTCTCAGACCGCGATCTCATCGCTGAAATGAATGCCGGGCGCGTCAGCGTCGAACCCTTCGACGAGGCGATGATCCAGCCCTCGAGCATCGACGTGCGCCTCGATCGCTGGTTCCGGGTCTTCGAGAACCACCGCTACCCGCACATCGACCCGAGCATCGAGCAGGCAGACCTCACCCGCCTCCTCGAACCAATTGGCGATGAGCCGTTCATCCTGCATCCGGGTGAGTTTGTGCTCGGCTCCACCTACGAAGTTGTCTCACTTCCTGATGACATCGCCGGGCGCCTTGAGGGCAAATCTTCACTCGGTCGTCTTGGACTGCTTACCCACTCCACCGCGGGCTTCATCGATCCGGGTTTCTCTGGGCACGTGACCCTCGAACTATCCAACGTTGCGACACTGCCGATCAAACTCTTCCCCGGAATGAAGATTGGGCAGCTGTGTTTGTTCCGTCTGTCTAGTCCGGCCGAACATCCTTACGGTTCAGAGAAGTACGGCTCGCGTTATCAGGGTCAGCGCGGCCCAACACCGAGCCGTTCCTTCGCTAACTTCCATCGCACGCAACTCTGATACCGAAGCTTTCACCTCATGGCGATTCCTCCGGATTCCGATCTCGAGGTTTTCGATTACGAGGAGTTCGGGCAAGGGATTCGTTGGCTTGGCCAACAACTCGTTGATGTCAATTGGATTCCTGATTGCGTGCTTGGTGTTGTGCGCGGCGGACTCTTCGTCGCAGCCGGAATTGCATACGCACTCGATCTGAAAGACGTGCGTCATGTGAACGTCGAGTTCTATACCGATCGTGGGGAAACACTGCCTGAACCCGTGTTGGTTGGGCAAGAGCCGTACCTTGCAGATCTTTCTGGCAAACGAGTGCTCGTTGCAGATGATGTCGCTGACACTGGCGCCACACTGCATTTTGTGCGCAAGCTATTGCCAGCAGATGCTGATGTGCGCGTTGCAGTGTTGTATTCGAAGCCGGCGTCTACGTATCCGCCTGAACTTGCATGGCGCAGCACGGATAAGTGGATTCGGTTTCCGTGGATTCAAGTGCCGCCGCTGCGAGTTTCTGAGGAAGGCCGCTCTTCGGTCTAATTGTTTGGCACTGGTGAAGTTCGAGGTCCAATTGACGGTGCCGCAGCGCTGAATCGTTGCTTACACCGTCAATTGAGCCTCGAACTAGCGGGTCTCGAACCTGAGAGGCAGAAGTTGTTTAGCGTTTGGCGGACTCAAGGAGCAGGGTCGCGATATCAACAACCTCAACACCTTGCGCGGTGCCTTCCTGCTGACGGGCGGTGACTGCGTCGTTGAGCATCACAGAGCAGAACGGGCAGGCAACGGCAACCTTGCTGGCACCTGTTGCGATGGCTTCGTCGGCCCGGTTCTTGTTGACCTGCGTGCCGATCTTCTCCTCCATCCACATGCGTGCGCCACCGGCGCCGCAGCAGAAGGACTTATCTCCGTGGCGTGGCATCTCGGTGAGTGTTGCGCCGGTGTCAGTGATGAGATCGCGCGGAGGCACGTAGATGTCGTTGTGACGACCGAGGTAGCAGGGATCGTGGTAGGTGATCTCAGGTGCTGATTCGCCTGGCTTTGTGACACTCTGAACGGGAGTGAGCCGGCCTCCGTTGACCAGATCATTGAGCAGTTGGGTGTGGTGGACAACCTCGTAGTTGCCCCCGTTCTGCGGGTACTCGCGCTTAAGGGTGTTCAGGCAATGCGGGCAGGTGACCACGATCTTGGTCGCCTTGATTCCGTTGAGCATCTCGACGTTCTGCATGGCCTGCATCTGGAACAAGAACTCGTTGCCAGCGCGGCGAGCGGGATCACCGGTGCAGGTCTCACCATCGCCAAGGACCATGAACCGGACGCCGGCGATGTTCAAGAGTTCAGCAACGGCCTTGGTGGTCTTCTTGGCGCGGTCTTCAAATGCACCAGCGCAACCGACCCAGAACAAGTAGTCCACATCGGATGGAATGGTTTCTTCACCATTCATTCCGAACACCTCAACCTCGAAGTCAACTTCGGTCATCCAGGCGTTGCGGTCAGCGGCGTTCTGTCCCCACGGGTTGCCCTTGGTCTCAATGTTCTTGAACAGACCGTTGAGTTCGCTCGGGAAATCGGATGCGACCATCACCTGATTGCGGCGCATGTCGGCGATGTGATCCACGTGCTCAATGTCGACGGGGCACTGGTTGACGCACGCGCCACACATGGTGCAGCTCCACAGCACGTCGTTGGCAATGACGGGAAGCTCGGTGCCCATCAGGCGGTGACCGTCGAACGTGTAGCCGTCGTCCTCGGCAAGCTCAGTGCCCTCGCGAGAACCAATGAAGGGACGGGTCACTGCGAGTTGTGCTTTTTCCGTCGACGACTCGAGTGCCTTTTCATCAAGTTCACCCTGCGGGGTGTCGGTTCCGCTAGCCGCCATTAAGTAAGGAGCGGCCGCGAACATGTTGTCGCGCAGATCCAAGATGAAGAGTTTGGGACTCAGAGGTTTGCCGGTGTTCCATGCAGGGCACTGCGACTGGCAACGCCCGCACTCGGTGCACGCCATGAAGTCGAGGTAGTTTTTCCACGTGAAATCGTCGATATGACCCTTACCGAACCGGGCATCCTCAGGAGGATCTTCAAAGTTGATCGGCTCGCCCTTGTAGTACATCGGCAGCAGCGGGCCGAGCGCGTTGGGCCGGCGCGAGGTGTAGACGTTGATGGGCGAGGTGAAGATATGCAGGTGCTTTGAGTGCAACACGATCAAGAGGAACGCCAGGATCACGGTGACGTGCGCCCAGATGAACACCGTTTCAACCCACAGGTTGGTCTCGAGACCAAGCGGTGCGAGAGCCGAGCCAAACCAGGACGAGGCGAAGGCACCGACCATGTCGTTCTCGTAGATGGTGTCGATGATCGTGTTGACCTTCGCGCCGCGATACATCAGCAACGTGAATACGACGAGGAAGATCATCCCCAGAACCAACCAGGCGCCCTTGGTATGGGATCCGAAGAACCGAGACTCGCGCCCCTTCTTGGCCGGGTTGTTTACAAGCCGAATGATCGCAAACATCACGATGCCGACGACCACCAAAATGGCGAAGAGATCTTCCATAAAGCGCACAACCTGCCAGGTGCCGATGATCGGCACATGCCAGTGCTCGATCACAAGTTCACCGAAAGCGGTAACTACCGTGAGACCGAGGATGAGGAAGCCCCAGAATGCGAAAACGTGCGCGATGCCCGGGATGGTCCACTTGAGCAGCTTCTTCTGACCGAAAACTTCGGTGGCTTCAGCTTCGATGCGCTTGGGGGCGTCGTTGGTGCGCCCTACAGCCGGCTGGCCGGAGCGAGCTAGGGAGTAGAGGAACCAGCCGCGCTTGGCTGCGAAGGCCAAAAGCACGACGGTGATAACCAGACCAACGATGGCGCGAATAAGCATGTCTGAATCCACTGGCTCAACATACCTACTGATGAATTACTTCGGCACCTTCATGGTCCACACATACTCATCAGCCGCAGCAAGTTCGGGGGCGAGGAATCGGTCCGGTCCACTCCCCGGAACAAGTTGGCGCAGTTGATCGATAACCCCCTGCGTTGCCGGAGCTGGGGTGAGTGGTGCGCGGAACTCGATTGCCCGGGCTGCGGTCACCAGCTCGATCGCCAAAATTTGGGCCAGGTTGGCCACACTCGCGCGCAATTTGCGGGCTGCGTGCCAGCCCATCGACACATGGTCCTCTTGCATCCCAGAACTGGGGATCGAATCGACGCTGGCCGGAACGGCAAGGCGTTTGTTCTCCGAGACCAACGCGGCCTGCGTGTATTGCGCGATCATCAAACCGGAATCCACACCAGCATCGTGCGCGAGAAATGGCGGGAGTCCGTGCGATCTGTTCTTATCGAGCATCCGATCGGTGCGCCGCTCGGCAATAGAACCAAGGTCAGCCGAGGCGATGGCGAGGAAGTCGAGCACATAACCCACAGGGGCGCCGTGAAAGTTTCCGTTGCTTGAGATCGTTCCATCGTCGAGCACCACCGGGTTGTCGACCGTTGCGGCGAGTTCGCGCTCGGCAACAAGGCGCGCATGAGTAATCGTGTCGCGGACAGCGCCGGTCACCTGCGGGGCGCAGCGCAACGAGTAAGCATCTTGGACTCGATCGTCGTTCTCCTTATGCGAGGCGACGATTTCTGAACCGTTGAGCAGTGAGTACATATGCGCTGCGCTGCGGGTTTGACCCGGATGCGGGCGCAACGGTTCGTGCAGCTCCGGGCGGAAAACCTGATCTGTTCCCAGCAGACCTTCAATACTCATCGATGCGGTCAGATCGGCGACGTCGCACAGATGCTCAAGATCTGCGATCGACATGATGAGCATGCCCAACATTCCATCGGTGCCATTGATCAGTGCGAGGCCCTCTTTCTCCTGCAGTTCCACCGATTCGATCCCCGCAGCCTGAAGAAGTTCGGGAACTGCTTGTTCTACGCCATTTTTGTTTCTTGCGCGGCCTTCACCCATCAGCACGAGTGCGCAATGCGACAGTGGTGCAAGGTCGCCACTGCAGCCAAGAGAGCCGTACTCGTGCACGACCGGCGTGATCCCGGCGTTGAGCAGGGCGGCCATAGTTTGGGCAACTACCGGGCGAATGCCCGTGCGCCCGCTCGCCAGAGTTTTCAGGCGTAACAACATCAGCGCCCGCACAACTTCAGTCTCAACTTCCGGGCCCATGCCCGCCGCGTGCGAACGGATCAGTGAGCGCTGCAGTTGCCGGCGATCCTCTTTGGCGATGTGACGATTCGCGAGGGCGCCAAAGCCGGTGGAGATTCCGTAGACCGGCTCGGGGGAGGCGGCGAGGGCGTCGATCTGGGCACGCGTGCGGGCCATTTCGGCAAGAGACTCGTCGCTGATCTTCACGAAGGCGCCGTGGCGAGCAACTGCTATCACTTCATCGATCGTCATAC
>JBIISH010000064.1:0-7999 GCA_044341115.1 Candidatus Nanopelagicales bacterium | reverse complement strand
TTTCGGGCTGAAATCGCCATCGCCCGAATCTGCTTGACCCACTTGCCAGCATCCGCCGCAGCCCTGGGCAACCGTTCGGGCCCAAACACCAAAAGTCCGATCACGCCCAAGGCGAGGATCTCGCCTATTCCGATATCGAACATGTGCTCAGGGTATGCCGGGTGGGGATCGGCCTTAACCGATGGCCTTCGATGAACCCAAAGTGACGCGTGCAGTGCGCTGTTGGCTGCCGCGCTCGAAGGTCACCTCAATCTCTTCACCGGGTGAATAACTGCGGATCGTCACCACGAGTTCCGTGGAGTCATCGATAGCGCGACCGTTCAATTTGGTAATCACATCGCCTTGGCGAAGTTCACCCTGGGCAGGTCCGTCAACAGTGATTTCAGCAATGCGTGCGCCGATGCCAGTGAAGGTGGTGTCGAGGGTGACTCCAATGATCGGGGTTCGGGAATCCCCTGTGGCAATGAGCTCTTCCGATATTCGCTTCGCCGAATTAATCGGAACAGCAAAGCCCAAACCGATGGAGCCACCTTCACCAGTAATCGCCGAGACCAAGGTCGCGATGGCGGAATTCACGCCAATCACCCGACCTGCGGAATCAAGCAGCGGGCCACCAGAGTTGCCTGGGTTGATCGCTGCGTCGGTCTGGATGGCGTTGATGTATGCCATTTCGCCGCTGCCACCGGCCCTTACCGGACGATCGAGTGAGCTGATGATGCCCGCGGTAACTGTTCCTTCTAGTCCAAGGGGAGCGCCGATCGCGATCGCTGCATCGCCCACATTCACTGCTTCTGAATCGCCCAAGACTGCGGAGGGAAGTCCGCTGCGGTCAACTTTGAGTACCGCCAAATCATAAGAAGTGTTGCGCCCAACAATGGTCGCCGGTTCACTTGAGCCATCACTGAACACGACCGTCAGTTCACCCCCATTTGCTGCTGGCGCCGCAACGTGATTGTTCGTGAGAATGTAACCGTCTGGACGGATCACAAATCCAGAACCAGATCCTTGGCCATCTCGGCCACTGCCATTAATCAAGATCGACACCACAGATGGAAGAACTGATTTGGCAATTACCGCAATGGAACCGGGATCGCGCACGAGAGCGGCAGCAGTTTCAGCTGAGAATTCTTGAGCGGGGGCAACTGCTGCAACGGATTCGCCCTCAATGCTTCGGCCGATCACGTATCCAGCAATACCGGCGAACCCACCCACAATGAGCGAGACAACCGTGGCGACAGTGACCACGGCCAACATGCCCGGACCACGGCGAAGGGCAGGTTCTGGGCGCGGCGGTAGAGGCGGTTCCACGAAGGAAACCTGCGGGGGAAACTGCTCGCTCATGTCGCGCCCTCTCTCAAGGCATTTTCTCCAGGCATTCTTCGCACAATTACTTCGACTTCTCCCGCTACCGTAGATCAACGCTAGGCTCGGCGCGAATCGCACCTACGCCACCACACGACCTGCTCCATGTACCACTCGAACTGCCCGCTCACCCTGGAGGTGCCCCATCACTGCATCCACGCCACCCACCGCTAGTTCGTGGGATTACGCCGAAAACTGGCTCGAGGAGCCAGAAGCAATCCGTGAGGCACGGGCTCGGGCTGAGGATTTAGGGTGCCAGCCGGTGAGCGCTGCTGCGGCTGCCACGCTAGAACTGCTAGCCGCTTCGGTACAGGCACAGGCAATCGTTGAAGTGGGCACGGGCACAGGTGTTTCCGGGGCCGCACTACTGCGTGGCATCACGCCCGGCGGTGTCTTGACCAGCATCGACATTGAAGCGGAGAGCCAACGGGTTGCCCGCGAGACTCTCGCTGCACTCGGCTTTGACCATCTGCGCGCCCGTCTCATTGCAGGTAGAGCCCTCGAAGTTTTGCCCCGAATGTCTGACGCCGCCTATGACATGGTCGTCATTGATGGCGACCGTGCTGAATACCCAGCGGCTTTAGCCCAAGCTAAGCGGCTGTTGCGCATTGGTGGTCTCGTCGTATTTGTGGGGGTTCTCGACGAAAACGCAATTGCCGATCCCGCGCGACGCGACCCCGAGACCATTGCTCTGCGCGACACCGCCGCGCATTTACGTGATGACGACGACTGGTTGCCCGCGCTCATCACATCCGGTTCCGGCTTGCTCGTTGGCGCTCTGCGCGGTCGCAGCTAACAAACAGCATTTAGTTTTCCCCAGCACAGTTTTCCTCAATACACGAAACGGGGCCCTCAGCGCGAACGCTGAAGGCCCCGAAGACGAGTGTGTGTGAATCAGGTCTAGGCAAAAACTGCGAGCAACTTCTCTCCCAGATCTTGGGCCTCATCCTTGTTGAGCTCGACGACCAGACGGCCACCACCTTCAAGTGGAACGCGCATGACGTATCCGCGACCCTCCTTGGTGACCTCCATTGGGCCATCGCCCGTCCGCGGCTTCATCGCGGCCATCTGCGTCCCCTTCCGTTGTCCGGCTCAAGTCGGTCTGCCCGAAAGGCGGACGGACCTTGTCTTTGGCGTTGCAGGTCTCCTGAGAGGCTCCCTTAACGACGAGGCACCATTATCTCCAATGAGCGCGATCGGTGCTTCCCCGCCCCCTGCAAGGAGTTACGGCTCTGGGGGGTATGAGGTACTCCTCACTTTTCTAGTTCGCGCACCCTGGCCTGTAGTTCGGCGATGGCCTCGTCGACCTGGTCCATGCGGTAGCCACGCATCACCACGTCAAAGCGCTCTTGACCATCGACCAGGCCTGGGCCGCGCGGTTCAGTTTCGGTGCCAAGGGTCGGATTCCATCGGCCGGTCAGCATGAGGGCTGCGACCACGATCACGGCGAATGCGAGGAGAAAAAACACAACGGCCATGCCCCATCCCATCATGAAACCGGTCTTTCATCGCGAAAGGGCGACCATTGCCTCATCGATAGAGGTGACCCAGCTGACTCTGGCAACAGCGTCTGGGCGGACAAAACCCCGCTCAACCCAGAGCGCCACTTGCGCCCGAAGTAAGTCGTAGTCACCCCAAGGGTCGAGTACCACCACAGGCTTCTCGTGCATATTCAAGCTGTGGGCGGTCCAGACTTCCATGAGTTCCTCGAGGGTCCCAATCCCCCCGGGCAGCGCCAAAAACGCGTCAGAACGCTCGTCCATGACGCCTTTGCGGTGGCGCATGTCCATGGTCACCACCAACTCATTGGCTTGGTTGTCGGCCACCTCGAGGTCAATCAGGGCTTGGGGAATCACGCCCACGGTGTGCCCTCCCTGTGCGCGCGCACCTGCTGCTAGCGCACCCATCATGGAGATGCCCCCGCCGCCAGAGACCAGGGTCCAACCGTTCTGTGCGATCGCTTCACCCGTTTCGGTGGCCAGCGTGAGGTACCGAGGGTCTATCGCAGTACTGGAGGCGCAAAAAACGCACACGGCATATGGCGTCGAGGAGGGCACGGCGGCAATCGTACGGATCGGATTGGACAGCGGGAGCCAAGTAGTTGTATCTTCAATCAACTAGTTGAATGTTCATCTACAGAAGGACCACCCATGACCAATCTGACCGACACCACGGGCACGTGGCAGATCGACCCCACTCACACCACCATCGGCTTTTCCGTGCGTCACGCGATGATCGCCAAGGTCCGCGGCCGCTTCACGGATTTCGCTGGATCCTTCACTCTCAATGGCGACGACCCCGCCAACTCCTCGGCCCAGCTCACCGTGCTGCTCACCAGCGTCGATACCCAGAATGACGACCGCGATAACCACCTGCGCTCCGCAGAGTTCTTCGACGTCGAGTCCTTCCCCGAGATGACCTTCATCTCAACCGGCGTCGAAGCCAAGGGCAGTGACTTCGTGGTGACTGGTGATCTCAGCGTTCACGGCGTCACCAAGATCGTCCCAGTGAAGTTCGAGCTCGTCGGTATTTCGCAGGACCCGTGGGGCAACACCCGCATCGGTTTCGAAGGCGAAGCAGACATCAATCGTCGCGACTTCGGTCTTGAGTGGAACGTAGCGCTCGACACCGGTGGCGTGCTCGTTTCGGAGAACATCAAAATCACTCTCGACATAGAAGCAGTCAAGCAAGCCTGACGCTCAACATCGATACACCTGCCGAGCCTCTAGCGGCGGTTCTGTCCGGAGAAATCCGATGCCGAACCGCCGTTAGAGGCTCGAGTTGTTCGGTGGGACACTAACTAATGAGCCAGTTGCGCATTCGAGATTCGACGTCAAGGACCTGGGTGATGGATACGCTCTCGTTGCGGTGATGTGCAAGAGTCGGATCTCCCGGACCAAAATTCAGTGCAGGTACATCGAGTGCCGCAAACCGGGCAACATCAGTCCAACCAAACTTGGGTTGCGCGGGCGCACCCATCGCCGCGGCAAATTCTTGAATCATCGGTAAATCAAGACCTGGTCGGGCAGCTGGAGCTTCGTCGACGATGACGAGTTCCCACCCTGAAAAAACTTCACGCAGGTGCGCCTCGGCTTCTGCAACGCTGCGATCCGGGGCAAAGCGGAAGTTGACGGTCACCACACATTCGTCGGGGATCACATTTCCAGCGATTCCGCCAGTGATCGCTACCGCGTTGAGTCCCTCCCGGTATTCGAGCCCTTCGACGATCGGACGACGCGGCTGATAGTCCTCCAGAATCGTCAGCACCGGGCGCGCTGCGTGAATTGCGTTAACGCCCATCCATGATCGAGCACTATGCGCGCGCTCCCCGGGAATCGTGATCTGTGCCCGCATCGTGCCCTGGCAGCCAGCCTCGACGATTCCATGAGTTGGTTCCATCAGAATCGCCGCATCACACGCGAGAAGCTCTGGCCGGTGCTCCATTACGTGACCGAGTCCGTTGAACTCAGCCGCGACCTCTTCTCCCGAATAGAAGACGTAGGTCACATCACGAGTGGGAGCACTGACCGTAGTAGCTAAGCGCAATCCGATCGCGAGTCCGGCTTTCATATCTGCCGCGCCAAGCCCATAGATCAGATCGCCCTCAGTGCGATGCGGAATGTTCCCATGAGCCGGCACGGTGTCGAGGTGACCACCAATCAACACCCGGCTGGATCTGCCGAGGTGGGTTCGAGCAACGATCGTGTCTCCGAACCGATCCACCTCAAGGTGTGCACAGGCACCGAGCGCAGCCTCCACCAGATCAGCCAGGGCACTCTCATGGTGGGACTCGCTGGGTATGTCGATCAACTGCTCAGTGAGTTCGACAACACCAGCGTCAATGCGCAACGGCGGCAAACTGGTCACGTCGCTACGGTAGTGCTGTGACCGCGAACCCGAACCCCGCCACCCCGCTCGATCCTGTTACCGGTGCAGCCTCTGGGCTAGGCCTTGCGACACTCGATGGAAACACCATCATCGATGTGTGGTACCCCGCACCCACTCTCGGTGATCAACCAACAGATGTGGCGCACCTTGACGCGGCAATGGCGCACGACGAACTGCGCGGAGTCTCAGTCAACGTGGTTCGGACAGTCATCCCCGATCTCCAAGCACCCCCCGCAGACACCGCTGATGCATACCTGCGACTCCACCTGCTCTCCGCACGACTCGTCCGACCGCGCACGATCAACCTTGATGGAATCTTTGGTCTGCTGCCGATCGTCGCGTGGACCAACCTCGGTGCTGTTCCGATCGACCGTCTTGGTGACGTGCGCTTGCGGACCAAGAGCCGCGGTGCGCATGTGACCGTTTTTGGCACAGATCGTTTTCCCCGCATGGTTGATTACGTAGCGCCCGGAGGAGTGCGGATCGCCGACGCAGACCGGGTGCGACTTGGTGCATACCTTGCTCCCGGAACTGTGGTGATGCACGAAGGATTTGTGAACTTCAATGCCGGGACTCTTGGCACATCGATGGTCGAAGGGCGTATCTCTGCCGGCGTTGTGGTCGGCGACGGTTCTGACATAGGTGGCGGCGCCTCGATCATGGGCACGCTCTCCGGTGGCGGCAAGGAGATGATCACCATCGGCAGCGGGTGTTTGATCGGCGCCAACGCTGGTGTGGGAATTTCTCTCGGAGACGGCTGCGTTGTGGAAGCTGGCTTGTACGTGACAGGGGGCTCCAAAGTGACCCTCCCCGACGGCACCACGAGCAAAGCATCAGCACTGTCGGGCCAGAACGATCTGCTCTACCGACGCAATTCACTCACCGGAGCCATCGAGGTGGTTCAGCGGACAGGAACGTGGGGTGGGCTCAACGCCGCCCTGCATGCCACCGACTGATTCATCTCACCTGCGCGGCACAACGTTCGGCTTGTTCACCCGCAACTGTCTTCGCAAATTCAGCATCGAGATGCAGTCCGCTGATGCGCACCGGTCCTGGGGTGGAATCCACGTGCACACTTGCAAGATTCAACGCCCGCTCCCATGCGCCTTGGGTCCAACGCACCGATTGGGCGCGCGCGATCGGGATCACAGCTGTTCGCCTATTAATCCGTCCGCGTCGGGCGGTAAAAAAGGAATCGGTCCAACCGATCGCCAACATCGGATACTGAACGGGTGAGCGCCGCCACGCGCGACGCGGAGCGCTATGCCACTCCATGGATTCGAAATTGAGGGACGGCATCAAGCGGGAGACCAGCGCGAGCGCTTCCATCCTCGTAGCAACTGGAGTGAGCAAGGTTTCTCCTCCGTTGGAAGAAGATGATGAGTCAGATGCCTTGCCCACCCCAGCAATGTTTACGCGAACCCGAACCCAGTCCTTCCGACGCCAGAGCAATGGTTCAACTATCTCGATCGCTTGGACCCGACCAGCTGGAATAGTTCGATGCTCAGTCTTGAGTAACCCAAAGCGAAGTCGCAGCCCATCCTCGGCCTCGGAAACGGTGAAGCCGTAATAGCGGATGAACTCAGCGAATACCGTCAGGATCGGAACACCGCCAGTGATGAGCGCCAAGCCCAGGCCTGACCAGCCTTCTCTTCTGATCGCAATTGCAAGAATCACAGCGGTCAGGATCAGCAAGCCTGCGGTGGAGGTGCGTAGCAGTAATGACACCGCGAGTGTCGGCCACGGAACCCTCGAAAGGACCGTAACCTCATCAGGCCTCGCTGCCGTGGAACCGTCGGGTGCGGCACCTCTCGCACGAGTCAAGATGGTTTCACGAAGCAGGTGCGCCTCATTGTGCGTAAGAAAAGACAGCCGCACCCTCGATTCACCCGTACCGGCGACCTCAATCGTGATCTCGGCCATCGAGAACAGTCGCGCCACTAAAGGTTGCACCACATCAACGGCTTGCACGCGCGAAAGTTGAATCCGGCGCTGTTGCCGCGTCAGAACGCCTGAATCAACTCGGAAGTCACCCTGATCATCAAACCAAAAAGTGAGTCGCTGCCAATTCACAAATTGGAAAAGAGCGACGATCCCAGCCAAGGTGACGATGATAAAAACACTCAACAGAATTGTTAGTGGCCCCCAGACATACCCCACAGCGGACGCCCCAACAAAGACCAACCCCAGCCACACCGGCACCGAGCGAGCAGCGTGCACGAGAGGCGAAATGGGGTTAACGCGCCAAGGACCATCTTCATTCAACATTGATCCAGCAAAACTCACGGGGAAATCACACGCCCGGATTGCGGGATTCGCCAGCAAGTGCTAATCGATCGCGCACCTGGGCCGCGATTTCGGGGGTGAGCCCGGGGATCACTGCATCAGTCGTGGCTGCCGCTGTGTGCAACTGCACGCTGGTAATGCCGAGAGCACGGTCAAGTGGCCCGGCAGTGACATCCACCAATTGCATTCGGCCATAAGGCACGATCACGAGCCGCTGAAAAAGAATCCCACTGCGCACCAGAAGATCTTCTGAACGCTCCAAGTAGCCGAAGGAACGCACTCGCCGCCCGATGATCCACCACGCCCAGATTCCGATAACCACGGCAACAACTGCAACAGTGGGCGCCACGAAATCGGGAACTTCTTCCCACCACCACAGCACGCAGACAACCACCAACACCGGAACAAGAGCAAACAACAAGGTGATTCTTCGGGCAAGTGCCAGTTTTGTGGAGACCGACTG